>CAMDKL010000086.1 GCA_945900945.1 Pirellula staleyi DSM 6068 | reverse complement strand
GACAATCGTCATCCGCCTCTCGGACATGATGCCGTTACCTTGATGACGTACCATGGAGCCAAGGGGCTGGAATGGCCGACGGTAATTTTGAGCGGCTTAGATTCCGAAAGAGATCCTGACGTATGGCTTCCGATAGCACATGGAGGGAGCTGTTCAGACATAAATCCTCTTGAGGGCCGTTCACTTCGATATTGGATTTGGCCGTTCGGAACCGACAATAGTCAGTTCAAACGACGAATCCGAGGAAGTGGCTTGGAGGACGATGCACTGGCTTCACAAGAGGGGGCTGCTGCACGTGAGAAATCGATCGAAGAGAGTATTCGATTGCTTTACGTGGGATGCACTCGAGCAAAGCAAAAGCTTGTCTTTGCACACCGCCCTACAAAGTACGATTGGTTAAAGCAGATTTCGGACATCGATGTACTGTTGGATCCAAGTTTAGAAGATGGCGAGCATGCACTTTTGGGAATGGATACAACGCTAGTCATTCGCAGATTGAATGCGGAGGCCGACGAGCATATTGCTATCGCTGATGACGCAGCAAATTGGTTTGCAACCCAAGAAAGGGCGCAACGAATTTTTGCAAAACGATTTCACTCACCGAGTTCGGTCAAGTCGAACGAGCAAGCCAATGTGCGCGTCGAGGATTTGATCGGGCCATCCTTGTTTCCATCAGGGGCCAAGGAAGAGCACTATTCCGCGATCGGTGATGCCACGCATACCTATTTGGGGGCGATGCCGTCCATGCTTTCGCTCACGGATGCACAAAAGCATGTTATTGCCGAACGTAGTATCGCAGGCTTCGGAATCACGGGCAAGATAACGCCGCAGATGCTTGTTACTGCCGGAGACCGCTTTAGTCATTGGGTAACTGAAAAGTTTCCGGGTGCGAAGTGGCTCACTGAATTATCAGTGAGTGGGCCGCGAACTGCGGGGGGGAATTGGCGAGGCGCAATCGACCTCGTGTTGGTACCTGCTGATGGCAGTTTGGTCGTGATCGATCACAAAAGCGCCCCAATTCGTCGCGTTCACTGCGAGGCGAAAGCTCAATCGTACACTGGCCAATTGCATGCTTACGAAGAAGCGCTAACTGGCCAAGGCGAAACGGTTTCGGCAAGATTCATTCACTTTCCCTTTGCAGGAACCATCATCGAACTGATGCGATAATCTTCGGCGATAGGATCCTAACAGAGACGCAATCAACTAACATAGTTTCAATTCGCACCATGACGGAGGTCAAATCGACCGAACGGTCGATTGGCAACCTGATCCCAATAATGCTCACCCCGAGAAGCATATGTTCAAATTTATTCATGCCGCCGATGTCCATTTGGATAGTCCGCTGCGAGGCCTGGAACGCTATGAGGGGGCTCCAGTCCAAAAGATTCGCGATGCTTCCAGAATAGCATTGGAGAATTTGGTGACTCTTGCAATGGACGAAAAGGTTGCGTTCGTACTGATTGCCGGTGATTTGTACGATGGGGATTGGCGAGAATTTCGGACCGGGCTGCATTTTGTCCAGCAAGCCATAAAGCTTCGCGATGCTGGGATTCAAGTTTACATGATCGCGGGCAATCATGATGCTGCCAATCGGATGACGAAGTCGTTGACATTACCGGACAATGTGACGTTTTTCAAAAGCAAGGCCGCGCACAGTGTGAGTCTGGAATCGGTCAATGTGGCGATTCATGGGCAGAGCTTTGCGACAGTGGCTGTGACTGAGGATTTGTCGTTATCCTATCCTGCGGCAATTCCAGGTTCGTTCAACATCGGTTTGCTGCACACTTGTGGCAATGGTCGTGAGGGGCACGAACGCTATGCACCATGCTCTGTCGATGGTCTTAAGTTAAAGGGATACGACTACTGGGCTTTGGGGCACGTTCATACGCGAGAAACGCTGTGCGAAAAGCCCTTTATCGCGTTCCCTGGAAACATCCAAGGTAGACACGTCAGAGAAACTGGTCCCAAGGGCTGCCTCTTGGTTTCGGTCGATGAAACTCATGCCTGCAGTGTGGAATTTCGACCGCTAGACGTAGTTCGCTGGGAAGTCGCCATTGTCGATGTTTCCAACGCGGTCTCGGTGGACGATATTTTGGCTCTCTGTTCGACGCAGATCGAGAGTGCTCATCGTGAAGCGGATAGTCGTATTCTTGCCATGCGATTAGTAATATCGGGCCAAACGGATTTGCATGATATTCTTCTGGCAAAACGTCACTACGTTACGAATGAAATTCGCTCGATTGCAACCGATGTTGGTGCAGGAGAGGTGTGGCTGGAAAAGATACGAATTGAGACCGCTACAAACTTAGTACGCGGTGTGAATTCTATTGTGTCTGACGACGCCTTGGGTGAAATCCTTTCGCTGTTTCGCGAGGCGGGTGAAAACCCAACGGTTTTGTCTAGCCTCGGATTGGACCTAGCTGATGCGATGAAGAAGATTCCTGCCGAGTTGAAGGATTCGATTCATACTGAGCAAGACGACTGGCTTCGTTCGATTGTAGAGGAGGCTCAGTCACGGTTGCTTGAAGTCTTGCATGGAAAGGAAGTCGGCTTATGAGATTTCGAAAACTGGATTTACTCGCGTTCGGGCATTTCACGGAGGCGACAATTGATCTGTCGGCAGGGCAATTCGGTCTGCATATGATCTTTGGACCAAACGAAGCGGGCAAAAGCTCGTCACTCAGAGCATTGACTGATTTTTTGTATGGTATCCCTGGTCGGACCAACGACTCATTCCTGCATCCCTATACGAAAATGAGGATTGGGGGAACCATTGAGCGAAGCGATGGTAAGTCGCTTCAGTGCATTCGTCGCAAAGGGAATCAAGGAACTCTTCGCGACCAAGCCGATGTTGCAATCGTCGCAGACTCAGAGATGCAATCGTATATCGGTGACGTCGACCGCGATTTGTTTTGCACCATGTTTGGTATCGACCACGCTACATTGCGAAAGGGCGGCGCGGAAATCGCTCAGGGAGGTGGTCAACTTGGAACAACCCTGTTTTCGAGTGCATCGGGCCTAGCCGGATTGCGTGACGTCCAATCTAGTTTTTCCGAACATATCGACCTAGTTTTTAAGCCGAGTGGACGTAGCGGGACTTTGGTGGACAGTATCAATGATTACAAAGCCAAGAAGGACTTGCAAAAAGAGACACTGGTAACGGCAGATGCCTACAACAAGCATGTCGTCGGTAAACAAAATGCCATCGATGGGCGCAACAAGCTGGATAGCGATATCTATTCCAAGCAAATTGAAAAAGGCCGCCTGGAACGCGTAGCAAATTCTGTTCAAGCAATTGCAAGTTGGCGAACCGCAAAAACTCACTTAGACGCAATCGCCCACGCGGCTCTGCTGCCAGAAGAGTTTTCTGTGAGTAGTAGTAAGCTGGTAGCTGACCTTCAAAAATTTGAGCATCAGAAGAGGAGCAAAAAAGCGGACATCGAAGCCTTTGATCTCCAGCTACAGGAGCTTCCCATGTCCGGCCATATTCTGTTGCTCGCGGATCGCATTGAGGATATCAAGGTGCGGCTGGGCGAGTATCGAAAAGGGAATACGGATTTGGGACGGAATGAGAACTTCCAGCAACAGTATGAGCGCGAGGCTCGAAACATTCTGCGGACAATGGCGAGACCGGACGATTTGACCAAGGTAGAGGAGCTTCGCATACCGGCGGACAAGATAGTTCGAATTCAAACGCTTGGAAACAAGTATGAAGGACTGGAAGCCCGTGTCGAATCCAAATCGGATGAGCTTGATAAGCTACGTAGAGATATTTCCAAGACTGAAGGAAAACTAAAGGAAACGCCTGCCTCGCATAATTCTCAGGGGTTTCGATCCAAGATCCAACAGATCCAGCGGCAAGGCGATTTAGAAACACAAGTTACTAAGCTTCAAACGGAGTGTGATGGCCTTGCTTCGAAAATCGACACGGATGTGCAACGATTGCCTCTCTGGAAAGGGACCGCAGAGTCGTTGGCAACTTTGGCTACACCGTCGATAGCAACCATTGAGCGATTTGAGAATGAATGGACGAAATTTGATTCCGAAATCAAAGCAGTTCGTAAGAGGAAATCGGATGTGGTCAAGCAACACAGTGCTCTCGACCGCGAGCTTGCAAAATTGGAGTCCAATCAGTCCATTCCGTCACAGTTGGAACTTGATGGCAAACGAGCAATTAGGGATGGTGGCTGGAAATTGATACGCGGTGAATGGCTTGATCGCAAAATCGATGAGCAAGCGAGCTCGGAGTTTGTGACGAGCTTTTCCGGCGCGAGTCATCTGTCGGATGCGTTTGAGCAAAGCATTCTGGATGCAGATAGCATCTCGGACCACCTCCGCATCGACGCCGATCGTGTCGCTTATAAATCGAGAATGCTTTTGGACTTGAAACAACACAAGGAACAGATTGAAGAAGTTGATCGAGAGCTGAACGCGGTCTTAGACGAGCAACGAAGATTTGAGGAAAGTTGGACTTTACTGTGGCAGCCGCTTCAGATTCAGCCATTGCCACCCCGTGAAATGCGATCCTGGGTCCTCGCTTTGTCCGAGATAGTTGATCGAGTCTCGAACCTCGGTTCAAAGCGAAAAGTCCTGGAAGCAATCGAATTGAAAATCGCTGCCATGCGAAGTGAATTGCGCCAAGAGCTAGAGAGTGTTGGCGTTACCTTGTCATCGACACAGACAACACTTCAGGACATGCTTGAACTCACTCAAGAAACGGAAAAGGATCTTCAATCAGTTGAGAAGAGCCGATCGCTTTACTCCGACACGATTGCGAAAGCTAAAGTTGACGCAGAAGACGCAGAGGCATCTTTGGATAAGGCAAAGT
This sequence comes from Pirellula staleyi DSM 6068, assembly GCA_945900945.1. GTDB lineage: Bacteria > Planctomycetota > Planctomycetia > Pirellulales > Pirellulaceae > JBKCUI01. The sequence continues at coordinate 20,326 of CAMDKL010000086.1, read as the reverse complement.
CGGCGATGGATGCTTGGAAATCGGAATGGGCCACGGAAATGCAGCGAATAGGACTTGAGGCCAACGCACTGCCCAATCAAGCCAACGAAGTACTGAATTCGATAAAGGAACTATTTCAGAAGTTGCATGACGCAGATGGGTTTCGAAAGCGCAATTTGGGAATCGATCGAGATGCCAAGCGATTTGTCGCGGACGTTCAACAGATTGCATTAGAGGCCTCGCCTGATTTGACATCGTTGCCCACTGAAGAGTTGATCTTACGTCTAACAACTGAACTCGAAACGGCACGAAAGAGCGATGCAATTCGCAATCAACTGGAGCATCAAAGAAAATCCGCGGCTACAAACCTTCAAGCTGCGGAACAATCGTATCTTGAGATTTCGGAGCAGGTGGGCGAGTTGTGCCGACTAGCTGGCTGTAGCAATCACGAAGATTTGCAACAGGCAGCGGAATTGTCGCGGCAACGCCGAGATGTCGTTGGGAAAATCGAGATACTGGAAGACCAGATTCTCAAGAATGCTGGAAACAAGAGTTTAGAGGACTTTCTTGTTGAGGTAGAAATCGAAGCTGCGAATCCCGATTCACTCGCACCACGGATTGATCAGTTGGATCGGGATATTCGTCAGTTGCTAGATTCCCGAGACGAGGCCGTGAAGGGGATTGAGAGAGAAGCGAACGCGCTGGATGCTTTAAATAAAAACGATCAAGTTGCCAATCTCGCAACAGAATGTGAGAGTATTGCAGCCAGCATCGAGGATCAGTTTCGTGAGTTGGCTGTGCTGCGGACTTGTGCAGCGGTATTGGCGGCAGGTGTAGAGCGCTTTCGAGAAAAGAACCAAGACCCAGTGTTACTGTCTGCCGCTTCCCATTTTCAAGCGATGACGTGCGGCGCATTCTCTGAACTTCGAGCTGATTTGGATGAGCAAGGCAAAGCGATTTTGGTAGGAATTCGTGCGCAGTCTGGCGACCCGGTTTATGTATCGCAAATGAGCGACGGAACATGCGACCAACTCTATTTGTCGCTTCGACTGGCGAGCTTAGAGTCATGGTTACAGCGGCATGAGCCTATTCCGTTCATAGTAGACGACATCTTGCTTAACTTCGACGATGCTAGAGCACTAGCAACGCTCCAGCGGCTGGTTGAACTTTCGACCAAAACGCAAGTGATCTTCTTCACGCACCATCATCACTTGGTGGACCTCGCAAAGCAGCACTTAGCAACGGACAAGCTCATCGTTCATGAGTTTGCGAACGGCTTCGCGATGAATACGACTTCAAAGGATCGCGACGAGCCATCTCGGATCTGATCAATTCTATGGAGCTGATATCTCCGGAGGTCTTCTGTCCGATCGGTTGCCAAGGATGGCTCTCACGTTTTTGCTTTTGATGGATGATCGGAAATGTTTTTGAAGAGGTTCGTAAGATGCGTTGGCACGATGGCGGCGATGCCATAAATGCGGTTCCAGCCACGTTGCCAAACGCGGTTTTGATGAAACGCAAAGGGATAGACAGCGTTATCAGTGCGGCGACTGTGAACGAGAATTCGATGATCTCACGGGAACCATTTTTGCAGGGCACCACCAACCTCTTCGGGTATGGATACTTTGCCTCTACGTTCATGGGGCTTCGAACACCACACTGTGAACCATGGCAACTAAGGAATACGCGTGTGATGGTGATGGATTTTGCGAAGTTCACGTCAACACGATGGAAGGGTTTGGGTCGCTACTGCGATCTTGGCTCCGGCCCCATCGCGGTATCTCGCAGGAAAAACTTCTCAACTATCTCGCCTTTTTTCAATTCGTTCACAACACCTGAAAACGTGGAAAAGCACTGCTACAATCCCTGGTTGAGAGACTACTCGCTTGACCTCCCCGAAACGCCGTATGAGCCTAAGTTTGCCTCGTTTCGCTCTGAGTTAATCAATTGCGTTTCCGAGCGGAAATAGAAATACATGCAGGCGAGACTTAAGCTTGTTAAAACGTGCCACAATGCATGACCTTGCAACCAAGCATCCGGGTCTGTGAATCGACCAGCTACGTCTAGTTGCCGACAAGCCACTCCGGAAACGAGCGCCGCGCCGCTGGCTATCAGCCATCGCTCGTCTAACTCTGGCTTGCGGCGCATTTGGTCATGTATACAGAAAATGGTAGTGGTCGCAATCAACGTCGCGAGAACTGTGGTCGACGACATTGACCATTTGTAAAGGAAAAGCAGCCAACTTGCCAATCCAACAAGCAAGATAAAAACCGGCCAAGTTGAAACATCGTTCGCAAGACCGAAATTGAGGCTTGGTATCCAGCGACCAATGCCAATCGCGATGAGAACCAACAGCGGTGAATACATTGCGGCTACGTCCAATTGCTGCCCAAATCGCGTCAGCGAAGCGTGGAACAATCCGCTTCCAACTCCGAGATAACAACAGGCCAACCCGAAAGCCAAGCTCAGCCATGGTGTTTTCAATAGATAGGCCTTTTCCATTAAGTCCCGGTGACGCAAGTCGTGCCAGCCTAACGCCAAGCCGTAGAAACCGACCAAAACGTACGACAAGTTGGACCACACGTTTGCGCGCGTACGAAAGAGCGCTTCGACGTGCACTCGTTCTGAATAAGCGGGACGACGAAGTTCTTTGCTCTCTGGCCATTCGGACCAAATCTGGCTATCAACTCCTTGAGTTGTCCACGCCAAGATCGAAGTCACCAGGACAATGCCAACTAAAACGAGGCAATGAACTACGAACGGAATTCTTATAGGGTTGTTGCAGCGATTCACGCAATATCTTTAGGAGAGGGAGCTATGTGGATTCCTTGGACGCAATCATGAATGAAAACCGAACCGCATCTGTCATTATTGAGACAGCTAGCGCACAGCCAAGGCATCAGTCTCATTTTAATTTGCGCTCGCACGTTGCCTAGCTGTTAATTCGCTTCCAGATGACGAGCAATAAACTTTCGCATTTCCGTGTACGCTTCTTCGATTTGTTGAGCGTTACCACCGCCGAATCCATGCTCACCGCTCGCGATTGTCTTAAGAATATGTGAAACGCCATGAATCTCATGCCCGCTTCCTCTTCCTTCGGTACCTCTCACCCCTAAACCCCGGGACGAGTAATCCCAACAATGAACACCTCTACGGTACAAAGTTTTTTGCAATCTGTTCCAAGGCGAGAATTTGCGATGATTGCCAAGCGGAGTCGCGGTTCAATTCCTTTGCCATCCATCGTGCAACCGCTGGAGCCATCGCGATCGCGGCTCGAGCGTTGAGGAACAATGCTCGATTTCGGCGAGCAAGAACATCTTCGACCGTTCTCGCCCACTCGTTTCGCACGGCCCATACCACCTCCGCAGCAACCATGGGCAAATCCGGATGCAATCGCTCGCCAAGTTCCGGTTGTTCCTGAATCAACTGCTCGATCAAAACACCATCCGTCCCGTAAAACGGAAAGCGAGAACTGGCTGATACCGAATTCCCCAAGGGACAACCATGGAGTCGCAATTCGTGCGTCACCGAAGGTCGACTCGTAAAACCGACCGATTCGATTGCACGGTCGATACAGTCCTCTGCCATTTGGCGGTATGTCGTCCATTTCCCGCCCGTAATGGTTAAAAGGCCTGATGGCGAAATGTCAATAGTATGGTCGCGTGGAAGCGCAGCGGTCGACGTGCCTTGACTGCCCGTTACCAGCGGTCGAATGCCCGCAAACACGCTCAAACAGTCATCGCGACTTGGCCGTGTCAGAAGATACTCCGCCGCTGTTTCCAATAGAAAATCGACTTCTGCGTCGATCGCCATGGGTTCTTCTGTCGCGTTTGGTATCGGCGTATCGGTGGTGCCGAGCAAAATGTGATCGTGCCACGGGATGATAAACATAACGCGACCGTCACGAGTCTTGGGTACGATCAAGGCTGTATCGCCCGGGAAAAACTCTTTGGGCAATACCAGATGGATGCCTTGGCTAGCCGCAACGAGTGGTTTCGCTTCAGGTCGGTCGAGCCTTCGTATCGCATCGCAAAAAGGCCCGGTCGCATTGATAATGCATTTGGCAAGCAGTCGATGCATGCTACCTGTCTCACCATCGCGAAACGCGAGCCCATCCAGCCTAGTTCCGTGCCCCTTCGTCAGCTCCATGACTCGAGCGCCATTGATCAGAATGGCTCCTTTTTCGGAGGCGGTTTGAACCATATTGATCAGCAACCGGGAGTCATCAAATTGGCCATCAAAATACGAAATCCCTGCATTCAAATGCAGCGGAGAAAGTGCAGGCAATTTCGTCAGAACCTGCCCCTTGGAAAGGCGCTTGGATCCATGGAATTCGCGGCCATACCCGAGTAAGTCGTAGAGCTTCATACCGAATCCGTAGAAAGCCGTTTCCGCAAGATGACGGCATGGCAGGATAAACTCGAGCGGGTGCACAAGATGGGGTGCGTTCCTCAGTAATCGGCTTCGTTCGCGAAGCGATTCTCTAACGAGAGAGACATTTCCTTGCCGCAAATAGCGAACGCCGCCATGAATCAGCTTCGTAGAGCGACTCGATGTTCCCTTGCCAAAATCGGTGGCTTCCAGCAGGACTACCGACAATCCTCGAGCGGCAGCGTCCAATGCAGCTCCGACGCCTGATGCGCCCCCTCCGACGATGATCAAGTCCCACGGATCAGTGCGATTCAACGCGGTTGCAAGATGCTCGTCGCGATGGTGACGATGTGCCATAACGTTACAGCTCCCAATCTTTGGATCGCTCTAACGCTTTTTTCCATCGCTGGCGGCGCTGGATCACTTCGTTCGGATTCATCGTCGGCTCGAAGACGCGATCGGTTTGCCAAATCGACTCGATTTCCGATGGGTCCTTCCAAAACCCGACCGCCAGCCCGGCCAAGAATGCGGCGCCCAACGCTGTTGTTTCAATGATTCTTGGGCGAACCACCGGAGCTTGAAGGATGTCCGCTTGAAATTGCATCAATAAGTTATTGGCAGAAGCGCCACCGTCCACACGAAGCTGGTTAATAGCGATCCCAGAGTCCGATTGCATGGCATCCAAAACATCAGCAACTTGAAAAGCGATCCCTTCGAGAGCGGCACGAGCAAAGTGCGCCTTGGTTGTCCCGCGTGTGATGCCCAGTATTGTACCGCGGGCATATGCATCCCAATGCGGAGCCCCAAGCCCCGCGAATGCAGGAACCAAAAAGATACCTCCGCTGTCAGGAACGCTGGCCGCCAACGCCTCGACTTCACTGGATGACTGAATTATGCCCAGCCCATCGCGGAGCCATTGGACCGCAGCTCCAGCAATAAAGACGCTACCCTCTAAAGCAAACAGCGAGGGTGAATTTGGCCCCAGTTTCCAAGCCAACGTAGCAAGCAGTCGATTTTTGGAGATCTGAGGCTTGTCTCCAACATTCATCAGCATGAAACAACCGGTGCCATAGGTATTTTTGGCCATGCCATGCCTCAAGCAGTTTTGACCGAATAACGCGGCTTGCTGATCGCCAGCGATTCCCGCGATTGGCAGGGTCCGATCAAAAACACCCGGCTCGGTTTCGCCATAAATCTCGCTGCTCGATCGCAGCGATGGTAGTATCGAACGCGGAACGTTAAGCAATGCGAGCAACTCATCGTCCCATAGCCCAGTAGCCAAATTGAATAGCATCGTCCGCGATGCGTTGCTCGGGTCGGTGACATGCAGCCGACCATTGGACAATTTCCACATCAACCAGGTATCAATTGTGCCGCAAGCCAACTCTCCGCGTTCGGCTTTGGCTCGAGCGCCAGAAACATTATCAAGAATCCATTGGATTTTGGTGCCGGAAAAATACGCATCAATGACCAGTCCCGTTTTCTCTTGAATGAGTTCCGAGTTGCCCATCTGCCGCAAACGATCGCAGATGTCGGCTGTCCTACGATCTTGCCAGACGATAGCGTTGTAGATGGGAATGCCAGACGCCCGTTCCCAAACCACGGTGGTTTCGCGTTGGTTAGTAATACCGATGGCAGCAATGTCGGATGGCGAGACACCACCTGCGGAGATCGCTTCTCTCGCAACCGCGAGTTGCGACGTCCAAATCTCCTCTGGATCGTGTTCGACCCAGCCGTTTTGAGGATAGATCTGGCGAAATTCCCGTTGAACGACTCGCTCGATGGCGCCATCACGACCAAAGAGAATCGCGCGCGAGCTTGTAGTGCCTTGGTCAAGTGCCAGAATGAACGGCATAGTATCTATCCCCCCAATTTCTCCGGTAAGAAAATCGACAAACCCAGCATCGTCACGTTCATTGCATTAAACAGGGCATGCACCATGATCACCGGAATAATGCTTTGTCGCAATTGATAGAGCCTGCCCAGTACTATCCCAAACACGATCAGTGCAACCCAACTGACACCATAGCTAATGTGAGCGAGACCGAATAAAGTTCCACTCAGCAAAACTGGCCACCAAGAAGGACTGTATTCCCCTGGTGACTTGCCCGTATCCAATTCGCCCGTATCCAATTCGCCCGTATCTAATAGGCCAGCATCGAATTCAATGGTAGGGGTCGCACCGAAGATCAAAGCGGACAACTTATCACGGCCAAACTGAATCGATTCAAACCAGCCAATCAATAACACACGGAACGCAAATTCTTCGGACACGGGTGCAACAATTGCGGCTTGCCAAAAAGCAATCCCAAGCAGCCAAGGATACTGTCTGATCATCTCTTGAATGGGATGCTGATAAGGTGTTTCTGTCATGCCTTGCAAGACTGCGTTCAAGATTAGTATGACGGGCGTCATCATGAGGAAACATTGCAACCCAGCGCGCAAGTCTCCGGCGACTTGATCCAATCGCCAGCCAAGTTTTTTCAGTGCGCAACCTTTTCTTTTGCAAATAAACACGGTCATCAAGATCACGCACAGAATCTGCGCCGACATCGCAAATCCGGTATACAGAAATTGGTGCTGCGTCATAACCGCTGGCTTTAGAGCGAGCCCCCTTTCTACCTGGATGGTTGTCGCTTCGATCACGTGTGCATCGTTCGGATCGGCAGGGTTTGTCTCCGCATCGCTCGCCTCCTCAGATGCAACCGATTCGAGTTCGATCGGAGCGACGGCGTTCAACTTTGATTCCTGTTTCGTTTGAGCAACAGGCAGGCCAAGAGCTCTCCACGCGACCGGGGCCAACAAGAATAGCGTGAACAGGAGCAAAACGCTGACCAAAATATCAACGAAGCCTACGGTCGCTTGTGGCCCAGTAGCGATCCGATCGGGTTTCTCGCTGTTCCTGTAGCGAGCTACCCATTTCGACCATGCAATGATGGAGCCACCGAGGACCGCGAGCAGTAGAACCCACATTAACCCGAATGCCAACGATTGAACTGGCGTAAGATTCATTGCGGTTTCTTTGCCACGAGCAATATGTATTCCAGCCCAGACAGTACGGTCAGAAGAATCGCCAACCAAACCAGTGCGATGCTGGTCCAGTGGAGCCAAGTTGGAGCGATTGCGTATTGAAGCTCGATCAACACGGAAACAACGGTGCCGCACTGAGCCACCATTTTCCACTTACCCAATTGTTTTGCGGAGAAGTCGCCACCTTGTCCCTCGATCATACCTCGCAGGCTGGTGACCAAGAGTTCTCTGGCTACGACGAGTGTGGCCATCCACGGTGCGATAGCCGAATTCGGAACGATAGCCGAATTCGGAACGGCGCACAGGGCGATCATCGCTCCACAAATGATTACTTTATCAACGAACGGATCAAGGATTCGTCCGAGTTTCGTGACTTGTTGGAATCGCCTAGCCCACCAGCCATCGATCCAGTCCGTGCTTGCAGCGAGCAAAAAACAAATCACCGCCGGGAACAGAAAACGCCACTCGATCAGAATGCAAACGACGATCGCTAATACTAGCCGAGCCGCCGAAAGCGCATTTGGAACATTCCAATTCGATGAACTTGCGCTCGTTAAACCCATTATCGAATCTGCCCAACCGCAGCGGCCACGAGGTCATAATGCTGAGAAGAAACGATTTCACAATCAACAATGTTGCCGGCTTGGATCGGTTTGTCCTTTTCTCCCGTAACGAATACCGTCGCGTCCACATCTGGAGCATCCGCATAAGACCGGCCGAGCCAAACATGGTTAGCCTCATCGACGACTTTGTCAATTAATATATCCATTCGTGTTCCAACGCGTTCAGCACACCATGCAAAAGCGTTTTGCTGTTGGACCGCCATCAACCGGTTGCGACGTTCCTTCTTGATTCGTTCGGGCAAATGATCCGATAATTTGGCTGCGGGTGTATCCGGTTCAATGGAATAGGTAAAGACGCCGACGCGTTCGAACCGCATTTCTGCAACGAAGGTTTCCAGTTCGTCGAACTGCTCGTCCGTTTCGCCAGGGAAACCAGTGATCATGGTGGTCCGCATGACCAGATTGGGAATGCCGTCTCGTAGCTTCGTCACCAGTTCATGCGTCTTGTCGCGAGTCACTCGTCGCGCCATTCGCTTGAGCATCGTGTCGTTGATATGTTGCAATGGCATGTCAATGTACGGAAGAATCTTCTTGGCCCCCGCAATGGTTTGAACGAGTTGATCGTCGATGTACATCGGGTAGAAGTACATTAATCGGATCCAATCGACCCCATGAATAGCATCCAGTTTTTCTAGGAGCTCGGATAGTCGTGGCCTGCCGTATAGATCGATACCATAGAATGTAGTATCCTGGGCAACGAGTATCAATTCTCTCACGCCGCCATCGACAAGTTTTTGTGCCTCTTCTAAAATTCCTTCGATTGGCTTGCTTGCATGCTTGCCTCGCATTTTCGGAATGGCACAAAACGTACAAAGTCTATCGCAGCCTTCGGAGACCTTCATGTACGCAAAATGCTTGGGTGTTAGCTGCAAGCGGAAATCGTCCGCCAAAGCGCGGATCGGTGCCGGCCTGAAGATCGTCCTTTGCTCGTCGAGTCCATCCATAAACCGATTCACGATCGTTGTGATGTCGTCACGCCCGAAGACACCGACGAGTCCATCGATTTCAGGCCTTGCCTCCAACAGCTGCTCCTGTTGCCGTTCAGCCAGGCAACCGGTAACGATAACACCACGAATTTTACCTTGACGCTTCAGTTCGAGCATCTGATCGATCGCTTCGAAGGACTCCTTGCGAGCGTTGTCGATGAAACCGCATGTGTTGATAACGACAAAATCACTGTTCTCTGGATTTTGCACAAGGTTATAACCATCTCGGCGCAATAGCCCGAGCATTTGCTCGCTGTCAACTAAGTTTTTGGGACAGCCTAAACTGATAAAAGCATAGGAACCCCTTGTGTTTCCGGAATCGGTTTGAAGCCGAATTCGACTATCGGCTGAGGCATCGTGATTGGCGAGAATGGGTAGCGAACGCATACTTTAAAACTGGGGTTGAGGCCTTGTGGGTGGGAGAAAGGGTGTCTCGCTTGCCCAAGTCGTTTGTCTGTTGAAGTTCCGTTTTTCCTTGACGACTCTTCGATCATAACAATCCGAACCAAAGCGACTAGCTTAATTCATGTTCTGATTATGCCGATTGTGCTTTTCCTAACGATTTTTCTTAAAAAGCGTGGGGGGAAGGCCCTTTCAAGTTCCGGGTTGGATTGCTTATTCCGGTTGTGTTTTAGGGTGCTAGGATATTTTGCTGGCAAAAACCTGAAAGATAGTTTGACAGACTATTTGCACGCCGATCAATGACAAGCGCATTCGGTCTTCCTGGATGGGAAATCGCGTTTGCATCGAGCTTTCTACCTTGAGAGCTTGATTGTGTGGCAATGGATGCCACGTCTAGGACGGACGTTTATAGCAAGGAGCTTACCTGTGAGAAAAACTTGGTTTCATGGCCTCGCGTTGACTTTAGGGGTAACTGCTATCCCTGGATACGCAACGGCACAGTATACGATTGGCGATTCGGGCGGGCGGGCTGCCAGCTCATTAAGTGCGAAACCTGCGCCTCCTCCATCCTCCACCCATTCTGCCATTCGCAGCTATATAGAACCCCCGCGAGCGCAATCAAATTTGGCTGCTTATGCTCAAAACGGCCCCGTCGGGAGCGGCATACCTGGCGGACATGTGCATGTCCCGGCGCTAGTGATTGAAAATTCCGTTCTGAACAGTCAAAATCAATCGGCTCCTCTTTTCCCGCAGCCGATGCCACAGCCATACGAACAAATACAGATATCGCCGAATCCCAATACGGCGCAGCCGATGTACCCTGGCCTCCAATCCATGCCTACTCAAACAGGTACCAGTGGCGTTGCGGAAAACGGCTACAGTGAGCCTTTAGTAAGCTGCGCTCCTTCGGTCGTATCTCCAAACCCTTGGATCTTCGGTGCCAGCGGCTTGATTTTCAATCGATTGGGGGATGAGTACGTTAGACTAACGACCAATACCGAAGATGGGACCAACGCTTCACCTACCCCAAATCCGTATGTCCAAAGTTTTTTGAGCACCTCCAATGCCAATATGCAAGCGACCGGTGGTGTTCAGTTAAGTGCCGGACGCTATTTCTGCTGTGGCCGCTACGCGATCATGGGATCCTATTGGGGAGTCTTTTCAAATCCTCAATCGGCAACGATCCTGGCAACGGACCAAACCAACGGAAACCTCCGTTCGAATCTACCACTCAATTTGCGTGGACCGAGCGGCGCTTGGCAATACGGTATAGAAATGCCTGGGCAGGCCGTCTATGACTGGTACGATGGCGCGTATGCGCATCGTATCCTACGCGACCAACAGTTCCATAGCGCCGAGTTGAACTTTTTCTCGTTTGCGTTGGGTGGCAGTGCCCGGCAAGCCTATCCGGCCTCCGGTTGCGCTGATCCATGCCAATCCAATTGTAGTCCCGTAGCTTGCAGTGGACCGACTGGTCCATGTGCTCCATGGTACGGTGCCCAGTGCAGCAAACTCCGTCTCAATATGTATGGGGGTGTACGCTGGTTCCAATTCCAAGACTCTCTCGAATACGCAGCAAGCGAAAACGATGGCTCCTTCAATGGCGGTGCCGATGACTTTTACTATCGAAACGGCGTAACCAACGATTTGGTTGGATTCCAGCTCGGCTCGTTGGCAACCTGGTGCACTGGAACCCGTTTCAATTTGTTCGGCGGAGGAAATTTTGGCGTCTACGGAAATCATGTCGGTGCAACGACGTTTGCAGGCACTGCAACTCAAACGGCAACGATCCTATCGCCAAACACTGCTTTCAACGGTAACCCATTCGATTACAGCTCCACACTAAACGATATCGCACTGATGGGCGAAGGCACGTTTGGAGCTGGAGTTTGTATCTGTCGCGGTTGGACGGCAAACGCATCGTACCGGCTTGTCGGAGTTAGCGGAGTGGCTACCGCCGTTGGTCAGATTCCACAGGACTTCGCGCGCGGTGATGCGATCACTCACATCAACAACAATCGCAGCCTGTTGTTGCAAGGTGTCACTCTTGGAGTGAACTACAATTTCTAGTTCGCTAGAATTGTGGTCTTGGACAGAAAAGATCCATAGAAACCTCTCGGGAAACCGAGAGGGATTTTTCAACGAGACCAGACCAGACAAAGGTGTCAGGAGTCATTGATCGATTTGCATCATCGCGGCTTCACTACGAGCGTATTCTCATGGAGATTCACGACCTCCACCTCGGTATCCTCGTCTATCCAAGATCCTTGGCTGACAACTCTAAAAATGCGATCGCCAATGGATGCTTTTCCAGATGGATTGCAGCGTGAAATCGTGGTCCCATGCCAACCTATAAACGCCCGCAATTCTTCGACTGCGTTCTCCATCTCGACTAAATCCCGATCCGTCTTGGGCGGCTGCAAAGCAAACCAACGCACCATGGGCAAGTTGGCCAACTGCTTGCGAAAAACAACGGCCGCAACAAACAACGACATTACAATCAATCCAAGCTGTCCAATGCCCTGCGATGTTCGCTTCCATTGGTATTCGTTGGATGGAATCACAAACGTTTGCCCAGCGAGTAGCAGACCAATAGCAAGTAGTGTCAATCCGGTGATTCCGAATACGCCAAAGCCGGGCAACACAAATAGCTCTGCCGCCAAGCAAACTACGCCTGCCAAAATTAGCAAAATTTCCAACCATTCTACTGTCCCCTGAAACAAGTGTATCCAGAAGAACAGCAGGAAGCAGATTGCGGAAATGATTCCCGCTATCCCCATGCCCGGTGTACTCAACTCCGCGCTCAGCGAAATGATTCCAACCACAAACAGCAACATCGAAAGCCAGCCTTGTCCGCCCAGCCACTCGACAAATTGCTCCGTTGCATTAGTCCTCGTTTCAACCGGCAGGTTGTCGATACCGAATCTATTTCCCACCGCTTCTAGCGAGATGGGATTGTCGGATGCGAGGCCAAGTTCGCTGGCTTGCACAAATGCTAACCCGCCATCGAAGTCGACCTTTGCTCCCTTGTTCCATCGAGGCGCTACGGGATCGTCGACCAACCATGTTGGACTGTTCAATTGCGACTGACCATCGAAGGAGTTGTATTCGAATATTTCCATGTCAGGGCAAATGCAACCGAGCAACTCGCCATCAGAACGGCTAGAGATTTTTGCAAGGTCCTGAAGCGAAATTCTCTGCTCATCGCAAAGGGCTGGCGATATCGTCGCTTCGCCAGGGCCACCCAGTTTTGCATCGGGATGCATTAGAATCAAATCGCTCGCCAATGGAATCAACGCCGCGTCTCCTCGAGCGGCTCTGGTAATGTAACTTACCACCTCAGCTTGGTCAGACGGGATTCCCGCTAAGTACTGCGCCATTCGAATGCTCTCGTTCAAGTTGCCGCCAGGCGAATCCACCTCGACCAGAATCAGATTCGTACCTGGCTTGCTCAGTCCCTCTTCGATCGCACGGATACAACGGGTGACCTGCCGGTTGGAGACAATTCCCTTTAAGTGAACCCGAGTCATGATTCGAGGGCCCACAAAGACTGGTTGTTCGGACAATGGTTTTACCAGTTTGAGTAACCGCGCCAGCTGTTCGCGATCATTGGCTTCGTATGCTACCCATCTCCATTCGGTTCGTAGCTCTCGACCTGAGTAAGTTGCCATTTGATTGGCTGGTACCAACTGCTTCTCCTCCAAGACATCGGCTGATCTTTTTTTCAGAGCGAGCTGCGGCGCAGTAGTGAATTCAATTTCATGCCCGACCAGTTCGACACGAACCAACGATTCGGCAGGATCGATAAGAGAGAGGACGGCTGCTGGCGGAAATGCTCCCCTGCGAGCAGCAACGTCCGTATAGGCTTGTCGGACAGTCGCATCGAGAGTCGGCTCATCAATCCCAGCCCGACCGATTTCGGCCAACGTCGCGATCGCGATCTCTTCACAACTTAAAGCAACCAGCACCGCATGACCACAGATCGTTGAGGGGATGTAGGCAACGCTGCGAATCCGACTACCCTTGGGTCCACCAAGCCATCTGGCTAACCCCAAGGCCCTTACAAACTCGGTTCCGCGGCCAATCGTTGTGTCCTCAACGATTGGCGATGTTTCCTTTTTTCCTGAAAACTCCAAAACTACGAGCGGTCGGTCCTGGCCATTTGCTCGGCTAGCTATTCGATCCAAAGTTTCAATCAGTCGTGTTTCGTCGACCCCCGTCAACGGAAACTCAACTGGAATTAATCTGGCGACACTGCTGTCCATGGGTCTCGCATCGCCGCCATCCGCTTGAAAAGCGAAAGTGTGGGGAGTCGCAACTCCCCACACCAACATAGCAACAACGAGGTTTTGCTGAATTCGCACTATACTGAGCATGGTTGGATTTCTTGCGGATTGAATCGTGAGCCACAATCGATTGGAGCATATTTCATTCGTTGATTGCAACAAAATCTTGATTTTGCTTATATTGTAGCATTCGTTTAACCCCCGATCCTGTCTGGCTGAGGACAGCCGGACCTACGTGATTTCGTCCGGCTGAAGATTAATCTTGACCCGCAAAAAACTGTTCCTTGTCCATACTTCGGCCACGCTGGTGCCAATGTTTGAACAACTCTGCGAGGCGAAACTACCGGGCATGACTATCTGCCATAGGGTGGATGATAGTCTCATCAAGGACGTGATTGCGCATGGTTGCTTGCGTCCGCCGACCGCCAAGCGGGTTATTCAACTGGTCGCTGCCGCTGAAGACGCTGGCGCGGAAAACGCGTGCCGATCTTAGCCAGCCCACCGATGGCAATCGACTTTTTGGCTACGATTCTCTAGATCACAAATCTATTCCATAATCGCTATCCTGCCGGAATTCGCCATTCCCAAGATCTTCGATAGTTCTTGAGAACCTCCGCGATAGTTGCGTACGACGATGAGGCTCAAATGCTAACGTTACTTTTTGCGTTCATAGGTCGCGACCGTCAACGGATCACCCGTTGTCGCACCCATCCACATCTTGAAAACGTGCTTGTCCTTGCTTAGGTATTCCGTTTCCGTTTTGTAATTGGCGGATGTTCCGTCAGGCGCAGGTCCCTTACCCGCCATCGTTATTTTCCTTCCATTCGGGCTCCTGTCGCCTTCAAGGATCACAGGTGTCGCGGACATCGAATCCACCCAGACGGCTGTGAATTTTTTCTTAATCGGATCCAACGTATCGGGTCCCTGACCGGTGAACGGCCCATCAGGCATTTTCATTTCCAATTGGGATGTCAGCCACACACCCTTATGTGCCATCCTGTAGACACACTTGCCAGTCATGTCTCCGCCAGGGGATGCCATCGAAACGGACCATTCTCCCTCTGCTTCGGCCAAGAATGCGTGCTCCTTTCCCGGTTTGATCGACTCTTGAGCGGTTAGCATAGATCCAAGGAACAGGACCAAACACAATGCGTGAGCAACCATTTTCATCTTCTAATCCTTGTAAAGGTTGAGCAATTTGAACAACTGCAGATTATCGCAAAAGGATGAGAATATCGCGAAAAGGCTTCCATTTACCGAGCGGGTAGCACGAAGTTTGCTCTGAAATGTTGGAATACGAGCCACTTGCTCATGATGCGATTGTTGAATGCACGAAATGACGGTTACCAGTGGATCAAGTGTCGTCATGTTGCGCCGATCGATTTCGCATCGCAGCGATTCTGAACTTGATACAGAATTCACAAACGGCTTGGAGCAAAGTTTTACCCGCCAATACTACGTTTCGTTATCGCCTAGTTGGTATCTCGTTCGCTATCGGTGAAAATTGGTCGATGGTAGCCTAAGTAGTTTGCGATCTCGCTTGCAGTCGTCCAGTCACCTTCGGCGACCCGGTGAACTCGGGCAATTTTATCAATGACGGAATAGTCCTGTTCCGCTGCGTGGATTTTGGGCTCAAGCGGCAGTTGGATCGCTAGCCCGCAGACGATTCGGCAAAGCGTATGCCATTGTTGAGTATTGCAGGCCCCCGTTATCTCGACGTATTCCAGTTTGCCCTGCCGATCGTATACCATTCCGTCCATTTGACTCGAAGGAGTAAAGTCATGATCCACCCAAACAAAGGAGCCATCCATTTCGAAAAACAACCCTGGCATGCTTCCCAATTTTTCTGCGAGAGCCTCAAACGCTTGCGGCAGTTGATGGCCTGGAAATGGATGAATTTGAACGAAAATTTGCATGCGGTTCTCACGGTGTCAATTGCCCTGGCGAAAGATAGGTACCCCAGAAGCATAGCGGATCGTCTACAATCTCAAAGCCGCATGAATACACTTCCTACTACTTTATCCTTGTGGTTAGGCCCTTAGGCTTTGCCGTTAAACGATTGCTAATTGAAAATTATGAGCACAGTTGCCGTCCAAGTACCCACGGGCGATTTGCCCTCAACCTCCTACCCGTTTTTCGGTCACCTTGCACGCATTATCAATTCAGGCCAGGCTCGTTCGATTGTCATTTCAGGCAATATATACGACCTTTATTTTGATGGCAAACAGTATGTTCCCTTGCTCGCGTTCATTCAAACCAAAACACAAATCCCTGGCTTGATCCAGGTCGTCTACGAATTGAACGGGCCGGTTCGTGTTTCCGACGAAGACAAGGTTAAGCTGCGGGAGGCATGGGCCGCATGGAAGAACGGTATCTCCGTCGACGCGGTACCAATGCGAGAAGTACTGAATGATGGTAGCAAATTCGATTTGCGGCGCCGCGAGTTCGATCAGTATTTGCGGGATGCGATTGGCAATGCTACCCAAGCCTTAGAGTTCTTGAGGCAACTGACAATTTGTTCACGGACTTGCTTGAAAGAGAACCTTCTTATTTTGATCGAGGGGGCCGATATGCTTCTTCCTGCGGGAGACGGTGATGTGGCCCGAATGAACGATGCCCAGGTTCGACGGATCGCTGTAGTGACCGACTGGTTTGGCGATCCGACTTTTTTTGGCGGCAAGGACACCGTTCTACTCTTCGCTGAGTCGCGTAGCCTCATACATCCCCGCATCTCTCGTATGCCTCAAGTCGTGTCGATCGATGTCGCGGCTCCTGACCTAGCTTCACGCAAGCATTTTATCCAATGGCACGGGTCTCTCGGTTCAAATCGTTCGGTTCCACAGTCGGCAGATACGGTTGCAGAAGCCACTGCCGGTTTGAGTCTCCACGCGATGCGTCAGTTGCTCTTAGCAGCCGACTATGCGCAGAAGCCGATTGAGCGCCAGGATACAACGCGCCAAGTCGAGCAGTTCATTCAATCGCAGTTGGGCGAAGATGTTATCGAGTTTAAGAAGCCGTCGCAGTCGCTCAAGGATGTGATCGGTTTTTCCAAACTGAAGGAGTTTCTAAACGTCTACTTGATACCGCGTATGAAATTGCCCGACGATCGAGCATTGCCGGGTGCAGCCATTGCGGGTCCCATCGGCGGCGGAAAGACTTTTATCTTCGAAGCGGTGGCGGCTGAGTTGGATATGCCAGTCTTGGTACTCAAGAACATACGCAGCCAGTGGTTTGGGCAAACGGACGTGATCTTTGAAAGGCTGCGTCGCGTGCTGGAAGCCCTAGAAAAAGTCGTTATTTTCGTAGACGAAGCGGACACACAATTTGGCGGTGTTGGCGAAGGTGCACATGAGACAGAGCGACGGCTCACTGGTAAGATCCAAGGGATGATGAGCGACCCGAAGCTGCGAGGCAAAGTGATTTGGCTGCTCATGACAGCAAGGATTCATTTGCTGTCACCGGATATTCGCCGTCCGGGTCGGGTCGGAGACTTGATTATTCCAATTCTCGACCCGATAGGAGAGGATCGAAAGGATTTTATTCGATGGATGCTCAAACCGACGAATATCGTCAATGACGATTTGGTGAATTGGCTGGACCACGAGGGGCTGGAACAGGACTTTTCGTCCGCTGGCTTTGCGGCACTGCGTAGTCAATTCAAAGCGATTCCACCCAAAGACCAAGACGACTTGAAGAGCATCATTCGCGACTTCATGCAGCCAGCCATCAAACAGACTCGGCGGTATCAGACACTCCAAGCACTAATCAACTGCACTAGGCGGTCGCTGCTGCCGGATCCCAACATTTCCGAAAAAGATCGCGCCCTGATGGAAGACGAAATTCGCCTACTTGAACTGCAAGGTATTCGGTAGAGGCTATGCAGCATGTTTAACCCGCGCAGCGGCGGGTGTTCGGTAGAGGCTGTGCAGCATGTTTAACCCGCGCAGCGGCGGGTGTGACCTGCCACCTACGCGATTTGGTAGAATACTTGAAAACCGAGCAGTGATTTCCCAGTGTCCGCGATCGAGGCTTTAGGGCCCCGATCGGTTAAACATGGAAGCGATCGAGGCTTAGAGCCTCGATCGGATTGACATCAGCTGCAATGACCACAGAACACACCAATCTAAATTTACCCAAACCAACCAACATGACACGATACCACAATCGACCTGCCTTTTTCCTTGCCTGGTCCGCGATACTGTTACTTTCAGGGTCGCTGTTTGCTCAAGAGCCATTCGCTGACATGCTCGGACCCTACAAAACAGGGCCCGTTGCCAAAGGCGGTCTGATCGAAGTCCCCTACATTCTCTGGGGCGGTGACGTTGCCACGTTCCTAGCAAACGGCGATCTCAAGACCAAGCCCGCTTCGATATTTCAGAAGTCCGGTCTCGATATCCAGCTGGTCAACGGTGATGACTTCGTCGGGCAAGTAAGGAACTACATACAAGGCAAATCGCCGTTCCTGAGAGGAACCATGCATATGATTGGTCTTGCAGGCGAAGTGCTCGGCGCGGACCCGAAAACCAAACCCGTCATCATCATGCAATTGTCGTGGAGCGCAGGAGATCATATCGTCGGACGAAAGGCTATTCGAAACTTGAACGATCTCAAAGGCAAGAAGATCGCATGCCAACAAGGCGGACCGCACGTTGGATTGCTATACGATTCACTTGACGCTGCCAAACTTACCAAATCCGATGTAACGATCGTTTGGACCAAAGATATTACCGGACCGGGTGGCCCTGCGGAAGCATTTCGAAAAGACCCAACCATCGATGCTTGTTGCGTCATTACGCCCGACATGATGGGTTTGTGCACGGGTCTTACAGAAATTGGCACCGGGGCGGAAGGCACAGTGACAGGTGCTCACGTCGTCAATAGCACCGCGCAGATGAGCCGTTCGATCGCCGACGTCTATGCAGTGCGACGTGACTGGTACGATGCCAACAAAGACTGGGTAAAGAAGTTTGTGGCTGGGCAACTTAAAGCGACTGAGAATTTAGTTGCCATGCGACGTAGTTTTTCAGAGACAAAAAAACTGTCCAAGGATTACGAGCAAATCCTCGCGTTGTCACAGCGCATCTTCGGCAAAGAAACTATTCCATCCTTGGAGGAGGATGCGCACGGCTTGCTGCTCGACTGCTCGTTCGTAGGCTTGACTGGACAGATGGCTTTTTTTCTCGACAAAGGAAACTTGAGCGGATTCACAGGAAAAATGGGCGAAGCGATCGACTTGGCCAAAAGCTGGGGCTACGCCAAGGGACGGAACGGATTCGATCCCAATGACTTCGATTACAAGGCGATCGCAAAGCTAGCTGACATTGAATATGCGGAGCTCAAGTCCAGTGAAAAGTTTGACAAGAACACCGCAGAATCGACTGAACTATTCTTGGGAGACAATCTCGATGCGAATACGATCGTAAGTTTCACTATCGGTTTCGAACCAGACCAAAAAGATTTTTCTGCCGATCGATACGGCTCCGATTTTTCTCGAGCTCTCAGAGAGGCGAGCAAATTTGGAAACGCTCGTGTTATCATTCGCGGACATTCGGATCCAACAAAGACGCTGTTGGATTTGATCAAAAGCGGTATTGCCAAGGGGGTCATTCAACAAAACGGAACTGCTGGTAACTATCGATACTTCATGAGTGGCAAACCGCTCGATCTCAATCGAACGAAGGAAGTTATGGAACTAATAAAGGGTGGGGCTTTCGGTGGCGGAAATCCAGATCCGTCTGTAACCATGCAAGCTGCACTCAATCTATCGAAGTCTCGTGCGGACAATGTATTCACTGAATTGCAACTTTATGCCAAACGCGAGGGGATGAACATTGACCTTTCGCAGATTGTGCCTGTTGGTGCGGGTGTGATGGAACCAGTGATTCCGAAGCCCAAGAATCTCGAAGAAGCCAAAGAGAATATGCGTGTCGAGTTTCGAATCGTGAAGGTCAATCCGGAGTCGCTTGCTCCGTCCGACTTCAATTTCTAAAGATATCCTTTTCGAATGCAGAAACGATTCCATGAATTCCAAACTTCGCCCCCAATTTTGTCTCGCTATACTCGCTGCTTTTGCATGGATATCATCTGCATCGGCCAGCGACAGCGTCGTGATCGTACTGGACGATTCCGGTTCGATGAACAGAATTATGAATGGTGGTGTCCCTCGCATCGAGGCAGCCAAGAAAGCCATTAAAGCCGTTCTCAAACAGTTTCCGGCCGATACCAAGCTTGGGATTTTACTACTCAATGGCGATCGATCCAAGCAGCATTGGGCGATCCCTTTAGAACATCTGTCGGTGCCCCAAGCAACGCGAAAGATGGAATCTGTCATTGCAGTTGGCGGCACGCCGCTCGGAGATCGGATGCGTGAGGGGGCAGATGCGCTACTCCAATTGCGAGACAAGCAGATTTACGGAAACTACCGACTGCTCATCGTGACCGACGGCGAGGCGAGCGATGCAAATTTGCTTGCGCTGTACTTGCCCGACGTGTTGTCCCGTGGACTCATGGTGGATGCTATTGGGGTCGATATGCAACAAAATCACTCGCTGGCCACACGTGTGCACAGCTACCGTCGTGCAGATGACGGCGCAGCCTTGTCCAAAGCCCTTCAAGAGGTCTTCGCGGAAAAAGTGGATTCGAACACAGC
>CAMDKL010000085.1 GCA_945900945.1 Pirellula staleyi DSM 6068 | reverse complement strand
TCGCCTGTGATCTGACAGAGATCACAGGCGAGACGCCTGTGCCACGTCGGTAGATTTCATTCCGCCGCTCGCCTAAAAACCTTCCGTCGGATAACCATCTTCACGGTGAGCAAGCTTTTGGAAAGCTCCCCATACGCTCTTCTCGGTTGCATGCCATTTAAACTCAATCGTTGCGCTGATGAAATGGACAGAGCCATCGGCGAATGCGAAGTTAGCCCCACCGGTATGCAGGCTGCTGAAAGAGAAAACGGTAGATTGGGTATCTGTAGGGAGCGGGTTAATCGGGTACTGTGCGGAACCCATTACACGTTTGCCATGTGCACCGTTGCCTTCCGACTTGGGGGTACCAAGCCAAGTCACCTCATCATTCGTGGCTATTTTGACCGCCCGTTCACCGATCAGAATCGTATTGCTCGTCCCATCCGTAATATTCCTGAGTCCCTTTTCGTCCTTGTAGATGAATGCTCCGCCAGCATCATTCGATAAAGCACCGCCGTTCGGGGTTACACCAATACATGCTACGTAATTCGACTTGCCGATCCCCGCATCCCGTCTATACATCTGAGGCGAGGGATCGCTAAACGTTTTTAACGAGCTGACTTCCGAGCTGCCGCTTGGGCAAAGGAATACAGGAATTTCGGTGCTTGTCACCCGCACAAAATCTTGATACTGCGCCGGGAAGGCCGACACGGGGTCGCTTCCGGTAAAGGCCCCGCCACAAGCAACGATGATGACTTGTAGTTTGGTCTGATCGACACCCAAGGCTTTATATACATTGCTCTGTTCCAGATAGGGCATCAACATGACTGCCCAGCACCAATCGGGATTCTGTTTTTCAGGGGATGCCGCAACGGTGCCACCGGGGAGCCAATCGTAGTATCCTGCCGGTAGTCGACGTAGAGTGTCATGGCGGTTGTGAGCGGCGAGAGCCATCTGCTTAAGATTGTTCGTACACTGCATTCGCCGAGCCGCCTCACGAGCCGCCTGAACTGCCGGGAGCAGCAACCCAACCAGAATGCCAATAATAGCGATCACCACCAAAAGTTCAACCAATGTAAAACCATTTGATTTTTTCATAATTACTCCAAGGTACTTTAAGGGAAAAAGACAAAATCCACAGACCAATTGACCCAAAAACCGGCTAGCTAGTGCATCATCCGATCTTAAAAATTGGGGTCAAAATGAGCCGTAAGCGGCCAGAAAATGAACACAAGCATAACTTATATCAATTTCAGGTGTGCGTATTGGATAGGTACATCACCAAATCACCTTTTTGCGCACAATCGAAAAAGGGGTCAGGGCAACGGCTAGTGCTTTGTCCAGAGTGAAATATAGCAGATATTCAGGAAGGAAACGGGGTTGTTTCGTACTTCACATGGCGTGGAATCTTAGCAATCGATGGAATTTAGCAAGCTTTCACCAGGCAGCGAAAGCGACTAGGGCAATGCTCAAATGCCATCGTCCCACTGGGCTAAAACCGCTATAGTCCCGAACTATGTTCCCTGTAAAATTCACCCGGTACATCCTTTGGGACGTACTCAAAATGTTTGTTATCTCGCTGGTTGCGATGACGATTGTGATTTCGTTGGTTTTCGTGGGCCAACAACTTATCGGCGCGGATTTGAGCTACCTGGATGTTGCTAAACTGATGCCTTACATTTTTCTTATTGGGCTCCAGTATTCGGTTCCGGCAACGATTCTCTTTTCGGTCTGCTGTGTTTACGGTCGAATTTCCGCCGACAACGAGATCATCGCGCTCAAAAGCGCTGGAATTTCACCGATGTGTATTTTCCGCCCTGTGGTCGTACTTGGTGTCTTGATCAGCGTTCCATCGGTTTGGCTCAACGACTTGGCGGTCTCATGGGCTAAACCCGCAATGCAGCTCGTTATCTTGCGATCGTTTGAAGAAATCATATATCGGGGTCTTAGTTCAAAGAAAGCCTACAACTCCGAGAAAGGGTTCGCGATCCACGTCCAAGAGGTCAAGGATCGATGGCTAATTAAGCCCAATATTTGGATGCAAAGCGATAATCAATTGCGAACCATCACTGCGGAACGTGCGAAAATCTCGATCGATTCCAAGGATGACAAGATGATCATTGAGTTGATTGACGCGTTTGTGACCAGAGACGGCCATGAACAGATTCGCTGGCCGGACTCGCTCATAATCGAGATGCCATTAGATTTGGCGGCCAAGAGCGGAACGAACTCAACCAGTCCGTCACAGTACTCAATCAGTCAGATTCCGCGAGAGTTGTCCCGTCAGAACGGATTCAACGATCGACGCCGCGAAAAACTCGCGACGCGATACTCGATAGCATTAGCGTCCGGTCGTTACGCGAGTTTAAACGACGCGACATCCCAAACCCTCGGCGCGGAAGTGGCAGAAACGGAAAGGAAGTTGTCTCGACTCAAAACGGAGCCGATGCGCCGATGGGCATTAGGATTCAGCTGCTTGGCTTTTGTTTGGATTGGGGTGCCGATGGCAATCCTAATACGCAGTGCGGACTATTGGTGGACGTTTGGAGTTTGTTTTGTCCCAATTTTGCTAATCTATTACCCAATATTTGGAATGTCTTTAGAGTTTTCGAAAGACGGAACATGGCCAGCATCTAGTTTATGGCTTGGCAACATCACATTAGCCTTGATGGGAACTTGGCTTATGCGAAAAGTTGTAAAAACTTAATCCAGTCCTCCGAACCAAGTTGTAGAATCTTGTGCGAATCCTAAACTACCTAGGTTCGGTAGGCGTCCACGGTTCCCAAGGTGTCAGCACTAATATTTTGCAGGCACCAATGATGGCGTCATCTGCATGAACTTGGGTGCTGTAATGCGCCGCTGCGATTGGTGGATTACTTCCAGGTCTTCGGAAGTATCCTTGACCTTCGACAGCGATTTGACTCCATCTTTGCTGATCATTTGAAGCCCGTTGACCACTGCTCTTGGGACCGGCCAATGTTCTTCTAGTTTTCGCCCCCATTCATGAAGTCTCTGCAGCAACTGCTGATCGATTCTACGAACTCGAGTAGCCGCACGTGCGATCACTAGCTGTTCATCTTTCCTAAGTTGCCATAGTTGCAAAATCTCTTCAAAATCGATTGGTTCGTACGATTGGTGGAGAAAAATGAAATCCCCTCGAGCCAAGCGGAGAACGGATTCGACCGATTGTGCAGGCCCGACGGCAATAATGTTGCGGACCACGTTGACTTGGGGGTAAATGCATCTCAAGTCCTCCAACACTTCCGGGGTAGCATCGTCTGACTGGTCGTCAACCACGATGAGCTGAACATCCTGAGACAGCTCGCAAAGAAGTTCGAGAAGCCCTTCCACTCGCAGCTTGATCTGAGACTGCCGATCTCGAACAGGAAAAATGATACTGAGTGATTCTCGCATGCGTTGACTCTTCGGAGGAAATGGACTGGATAGATTAGCCTCTACAGTACTCGACTCAAATCCGTAGTCGGGATATCGGATTGGGGCTTGATAAAGTCCTGTCGTCGTCGAAGAGATTGGTCTTTTTGGAAAGTAGGGATTTTTTGGGAATGCATCAATTACCCTATCGGTAGTTTCTGCTTTCTTCGTTGCTCATCCGTCAACGACAACCTACCGTTCGTCGTTGATTCGACTCGTCATTCACCATTATGCCGGTTAGATCGATTGAGTCAGTTTTACGGTGTTCTCTTGCTCGGAAGCATTTGCGTATGTCCGCGACCAACATTCGAAGCACTCGCTCGCTATTGCCCTCGGCGTTGCATACCATCGATTTCGTTATGCTTTGCATTTCGTTGCCGCTAGTACAATGGCTAACGCAACAGCCGATGAATCAGTCGACAACGATTTGCAGTTTGATCGCATGCATACTGTTATTCTTAGTCGGTGAATTGTTTGGAATGTATCGACCGGGGCGGGGACGTTCGGCGGACAATGAGGTTGCATTGGCAACGGTAGCATGGACGACGACCTACGTTTGCCTTTTGTTGATTGGGCTCTTTACTCGAACCTCAGACACGTTTGCCAGATCCTCGATCATTGCTTGGTATTTTGTTGGCGGCCTATTTATTCTATGTACACACATGTGCCTTAGAACTGTGATTGAATCGCTGGGACGACGAGGCTACGGACTGAGTAAGACAGCCATTGTGGGATCCAATCGGTTGGGTCTCGAGATTGCTTGCAACGCAAAAGCATCGACAGAGAGTGGGCTCATGATCGTTGGATTCTTTGATGACCGTGGCGATGGGCGACGCGCGAAACCAACCGAAAACACGCCGCCATTCCTAGGCGACTGCAACAAACTCATAGAAATGATTGGGACTGGGGCAATTGACACCGTTCTCATTACTTTGCCGATGCGCGCTGAAAAACGCATTCAATCGGTTTTGGATCGATTGGCGAACACGACAGCTTCAGCCTACATCGTTCCTGACTTCTTTGTCTTTGCACTTCTTCATTCTCGATGGACTCATGTCGGCGGTTTGCCGGTTGTCAGCGTCTTTGAATCGCCGATGTACGGTGTGGATGGCTGGCTAAAACGTTTCCTGGATTTATCGATAAGTCTGGTCGGAGTTGTCCTTGTTTCGCCAGTGCTGTTAATTTGCGGCCTGTTGATCAAATTTACCTCGCCGGGGCCAGTTTTTTTCCGTCAAAAGCGATACGGATTAGATGGAAAAGAGATCTTAGTCTGGAAGTTTCGTTCGATGAATACGTGCGACAATGGCCCGATAGTCAAGCAAGCAACCGAGAGCGATCCACGCATCACTCCCATTGGCGCAATCCTTCGAAAGACATCGATGGATGAATTGCCACAACTATTCAACGTCATACTCGGTTCCATGTCACTGGTAGGTCCCCGTCCTCACGCCAATGCCCACAACGAACACTTTCGAAAACTCATTCGCGGCTACATGATGCGTCACAAAGTCAAGCCAGGTATCACAGGACTTGCTCAAGTCGAAGGCAGTCGGGGAGAGACGGATACGGTCGAAAAGATGGAAGCCCGTATTTCATTGGACCATAGGTATATTCGGGACTGGTCCATTTGGATGGACATCAAGATTCTGTTCAAAACATTCTCTGTGGTTTTGAGGCGCGACACTCACTAGAGAAATACCCCGGCCTATCGCAGTGAGGCGGGCACCGCAAAAAGGCCGATGGGGTACCTCTGCAGTCGGCGTACCGACGCAAAAGCCAATTGGCTGCAATTGTTTCAATGAACCATCGAGAGCGTGGAGGCGCGGAATTGCTTCCACAACACTCCACCACCCATTCGACGTTGGGTAGAACAGATATATTGCCCAACAAACGGGCAATACTTCAGTACGACAGGAAGAATGCAATGTTTGTGCCAAACTCGGTGCAGTCCATAAGAAGTGCGAAAAGTATGGATGACAATCAGTTTATTGACGCTAAGCTATTGCAGAATAAGGTTGCCTGAGTTTTTTTTCTGACGTCGTCAGGGCTCGGCAAATCGCTTGAAGCTGAGGCCCCTGCCTAAATGCGCAGCAGTTTACTTTGCGAACCTTCTTGTCAATCGAGATGTCAAGACTACACAACCGTCGGCCAAATTCCAAATCTTCAGGTGAAAAGCTGAATATGTCGAGTTCCACACAATCCCAAATCGCTCGGTCCATCATCATTTTCGACACGACATTGCGAGACGGCGAACAATCGCCCGGGGCGAGTATGAATTTGTCCGAGAAACTGGAAGTTGCCCAAGCGTTGTCAGACCTGGGTGTGGATGTAATGGAAGCGGGCTTTCCCATTGCCTCCCCTGGTGATTTTGAAGCGGTTCGCGAGATCGCAACGACCATTCGGGGGCCAATCATTTGTGGGTTAGCTCGATGCAATGACGGGGACATCGATCGAGCATGGGAAGCACTGCAAAAAGCCAAACAAGCGAGAATTCACGTTTTTTTGGCAACGAGTGCCATCCATCGCGAATTCAAATTGAAAATGACTCAGGAGGAGATCATTGCCAGAGCTGTTAAAGGAGTAGAAAGAGCCGTCTCCTACTGTGACGACGTCGAGTTTTCGGCCGAGGATGCAGCAAGAACCGAAATCGATTTTCTTTGCAGGGTTGTGGAGGCGGCAATCAAGGCTGGAGCGACGACAATTAACATTCCGGATACTGTTGGTTACACCACACCCATCGAAATGTTTCAACGTATTGAATCGCTCATCAATCGAGTGCCTAACATTGACAAAGCCATTCTAAGCTGCCACTGCCACGATGATTTAGGAATGGCCGTAGCCAACTCTCTTGCAGCCGTTCAAGCCGGTGCAGGCCAAATCGAATGCACGATAAACGGTATTGGCGAACGGGCCGGCAATTGTTCGCTCGAAGAAGTCGTGATGGCGATGCGGACCCGTACCGAGCTATACCATACCAAAACGCAAATCGTGACCGAACGCCTAGTGCCCGTCAGTAGATTGCTTTGCAAAATAACCGGCCTCGACATCCAACGCAATAAGGCGATCGTTGGCCGCAATGCATTTGCCCACGAGGCTGGTATCCATCAAGATGGGATGCTGAAGGAACGAAGCACTTACGAAATCATGCGTCCCGAAGATGTTGGGTTTGCTAAAACCGATCTAGTTCTAGGAAAACATAGCGGGAGAGCAGCGTTGGCCGATCGTGCCAAGGAACTGGGGTACAACCTGACTGGCGAGCAATTGCAGACGGTCTTCGAACAGTTCAAAAAGCTTGCTGACAAGAAAAAAGAGATCTATGACGGCGACATCGTTGCGTTGATCCAACAGCAGATTTGTGGCCCGTCGCAACGGGTTTGGTCTCTTGCGTCATTCTCGGTCTCAAGCGGTACCGGCAAAGTTCCGTCGGTCGAACTAACACTGCAACACGGTGACGAGCAGTTCACTCAGCGCGTTGAGCAAGGAGATGGCCCAATCGACGCTGCGTTTTGGGCAGTCGAGAAGATTACCGGGATCAAGGTTGTGTGCAAAGATTTCCGGGTGAGGAGTGCGACGATTGGTCGTGATGCGCTCGGAGAAGTAACCCTCGAGGTAGAGCATGACGGGCAGCAATACCGAGGGATGGGGGCATCGACGGATACGGTGGAATCAACGATTCTCGCAATGCTCAACGCCGTGAACCGAATCGTTACGGAAAAAGCAGTACGCTCCCAATCGCGTGTAACGCCCCAAGACAGTTGAGTAGCCGACTAATGAAGCAACTGGCGAATGACACGGGCTTTGGTGACCTCGGAATCGGTCAAACTGGTTTCGCGACCATCGTGCGGATAAGTTAGCTGGCGATGATCGATGCCGAGCGCATCGAGCAACGTCGCCAGTAGGTCGTGTACGGTAACGACATCTTCGACCGACTTGTAACCGAAGTCATCCGTAGCGCCGTGGGTATACCCCTGTCGAAATCCACCTCCAGCAATCCACAACGAAAAAGCGTGACGGTTATGGTCGCGACCATCCGTTCCCTGAGAGACCGGAAGGCGTCCGAACTCGCCTGTCCACAATACGATCGTCGAATCTAACAGGCCGCGTTGTTTCAAATCCTGAACCAAGGCAGCGCTTGGCTGATCGGTCCTTGCGCATAAGCCTTTAAGACTCTCCGCATTCTTGCTATGCGTGTCCCAGGGCTGGCCATTGAGAAAAATCTGGACGAATCGGACTCCTCGCTCAACCAGTCGCCGCGCCAGCAGGCAACGTGTTCCATATTCTTTTGTCTCGGGGCGATTCAACCCATAAAGCTCGCGAGTCGATTCGGTTTCGGTCGACACGTCTAGAATCTCGGGCACCGTGGTCTGCATCCTCGCAGCCGTCTCGAAGTTGGCTATGCGGGCAGCCAGTTCGGAGCTCTCTGGATGCTGATTCAAAAAACGTCGATTCAAATCTTCAATAAATTGCAGCTGGTTGCGCCGAGCGGGCTCAACGACTCCTGCCGGCGTTTCCAAGTGCAGGACCGGCGATTTGCCAGAACGAAACATCGTCCCTTGGTACACGGCCGGTAGCCAACCCGACGACCAATTGCGCTGGCCATCGACCGGAAGCCCACCAGGATCTCCCAATACTACATAAGCTGGCAAGTTCGCATTCACGGTACCTAATGCATAAACAACCCACGAACCCATGACGGGCATGCCAGCCAGAAATCGACCGGTGTGAATCAATCGCAACGCGGATTCGTGGTCCACCGATTCCGTGTTCATCGATCGCACCATCGTGATGTCGTCAACAATTTTCGCAGTATGAGGCAATAGCTCGCACAACTCCATTCCGCATTGCCCATGCTGGCGAAATCCAAAGGGGCTGCCGAGCACGTTGCCCATTTGCTTGTCGAAATGCACTTCTAGGCTTCCACCCGGATAAGGCTTTCCATGCCATTTCGTCAACTCGGGCTTGGGGTCGAACAAGTCCATTTGGCTTGGCCCACCATGCTGAAATAAGCATATGATGGATTTCGCTCGTCCAACGTTAGACCTTTTCTCTATTTCTTTGCCTTGAGTCACTCGGTCGCTCGACTGCAACAGATGGGCCAGCGCCAATCCGCCGAGGCTTCCAGCATATTGGCTCAAAAACGCTCGTCGGTAGAACTGAGATGTATTTTCGAAGGGAAATGTCATTGCGTATCGGCTCCGTTATCACTCAACATACATAAACTCGCTGCTTGCCATAAGCGATTGGCAAAGATCCTGCCAAGCTCGGTCGCGAGCATCGGATTGTTCCGAGTATAGCTTCGACTGATGTTCGAGAAACCGAATCAATTCGGTCGCCTCATTCTGGTTTGGCTCTCGGCAATAGAAAATTTGAAAAGCAAGTGTGAGGCGATTGAGCTCATCGGATTCTAATCGCTGAAGCCTTGTCGCTATAGCACGCGATCGACGCACAGCAAAATCTGAATTCAACAGTGAAAGCGACTGCAACGACATGGTGGAGGTGTTGCGCCGAACAGAGTTGAACACGATCGATGGCGCATCAAAGACAGATAAAAAGCTCACTACTTGTGTTCGCTTTTGATTGAGATACAACGAACGACGCGATGAACCCGTTATGTCTTCGGGTGCCACTATTTCGCCGCTCTCTAGCCGCGACGTCGGGATGTAGGGACCACCGATTGTGAGATCAATCTCTCCGCTGATCGCGAGCATTTGATCGCGAATCGCTTCGGCATCCAATCGTCGTGATGAATTTCGCCATACCATTCGATTGTCCGGATCTGCTTTAAAGGACTCGGTTTGCAGGTGGCTCGACTGGCGGTAAGTAGCTGAATTGAGAACGATACGATGGATACTCTTCATGCTCCAATCATCTTGAATCAATTTGCTGGCAAGCCAATCCAACAGCTCGGGATGCGACGGGGGAGCGCCACTCATCCCCAAATTGTCTGGAGTCGTCACAATTCCTTTACCAAAATACTGTTGCCAAAGTCGATTGACTTGCACGCGCGCCATCAAGGCAGCGGCTTTCGATTCAGATCGGGTAACCCACTCGGCCCATGCAAGCCTGCGCCCAGACGATCGATCACCGGTATGAGTTGTCGTCACCGCAAATGGACTTGCCCCATCACCAAGTGCCGAAAGAGTCCCGGGTTGGACGATCTCACCGCGCGATGAATAATTGCCTCGCGTTAGTAAATGCACTTCGGGCAGATCACTCGCCATGTCGCCCCCCCAAGCGATCTTGCCTGGTCGATTGTCCGCCAACTCCTTTCGCCGTTGGACCGCTTTGGCAAGCTCCTCATGACGCTTTTTCAACTCCGTGAGGAGTCGGTCCTCTTTCGGCGAGGCAGAAATGCGCTCGATGAGAACATTGTCAACAATAAAGCTTCGACCACAGCAATACTCAAAGCCAAACCCGCCGTCCGGCAAATCGCCTGCCCTGACATCGACCGGCTTCTCATCGGGGAATGAATTGACCAATTGCTCGATGCGAAACTTGCCCTTGTCTATATTGGTGACGCGGACGCCGTAGTTCTGACCCGGTGTATAGCCAGTCGTTCCGAGAGTGCCTATCGAGCGTCCATCCGATCCCGGATAGTCTAAATGAAGCGCTGTACCTTCCGTTGGATTGCCATCGATCAACACATTTCCGCCTGCGGTGGCACTGTTGTCGTTAAAATCATGTAGTGCAATAAAGTATCCAATGCGGAACGCTGCTGGACCATCCGTCTGCAATTGTTTGTCAATCAGATCAAAGGTCACCTGAATGGCTTCACCGACAGTATCTGGAGTCCAATCGAATTTCGCTTTGGTCGAAAGCCAACTGTCCCCTTGTGTTCCACCTTCGATGATTCGCAATTTACCATCTTTTATCATGGCCGCAGGTGGTGATTCTACATCCAGTTTTACTGCCACGCTGCCACCCGGAGAATCATCGCCCGGAGCCGTATCACTCCATTGATCTTCGACGCGCTCCGAAACCGAATCAAAACCATCTTCAAACAATACATCACCACGGACGCGATGGTCCTTGACCCAGTCGGCAAGTTCACGACGCAGCTTAGCGGCTCGCTCTTTGGCATCTTGCGACTGCTGTTCCCAGCGTTGTTGTTCATCTGGCAATGGCGCGAAGACGAAGCGGTCCTTCGGGTTGACCCAACGTTCGATATGGAACGTCGGATAGAAGATGGCCTGCAAACGATAATAGTCGAGTTGGGAAATTGGTTCAAATTTATGATCGTGACACTTGGCACACTGTATCGTGAGTCCAAGGAGTGCCGACGTGGTGTTTTGCATGACGGACTCGAGCGCGTAGTAGCGGTCCGCTCGTACTTCATCGGGATTTCCGTCACTCTCGCCTGACCCATCTTGACCATTGCGAAGAAAATGAGTCGCCTCCAAGAGCTCTATCGTTTCCGCAGTTACACTCTGGTCGGGAGCATAGCGAGCCAATTCGTCACCTGCGATTTGTTCGACGATGAAGCGATCGAAGGGTTTGTCTTGATTGATACTTCGGACCACGTAGTCACGATAACGGAAGGCGAGCGGGCGATTGCTGTCGGCGTTGAAATAACCATTGGAGTCCGCATAGCCAACTGCATCTAGCCAATGTTTTCCCCATCGAACACCGAATTGTGGCGAAGCCAAGTAGTACTCCACCATTCGTGAATGGGAACCGCTGCTGGAATCGGCAAGAAAGCATTCGAGTTCATCCAAAGAAGGGGGCAAACCGGTCACATCCAGGCTAACTCTTCGGATCAACGCCCATTTCTCTGCTTCCGGATTCGCGTTAACTTTGGCAGCTTCCCGAGCAGTCTGAGCAAAAGTGTCGACTTCATTGATTAGCCCGTCTGCTTGAACGACAGTTGGAACCGTCGAGGACTTGAGTTGTCGGAACGACCAATGGTCACCCGACATTTTGGTCGCCCCAAATTTCGGTAAACCAGGCGCGCCCAATTGGATCCAACGTTGCAGCAGTGACTTTTGATCTTCTGTTAACGGCGCATCGGGTGGCATCTCATCTGTCTGAACTTGTTTCCACAATCGACTTGCCTCCAGGTCATGTGGAACGAGTACAGCGCCCTGTTCGTTGCCGCGAATCAAGTCGGCAGGAGTACTTAAATTCAACTTCCCTTCTTGTTTTGCTGGGCCATGGCACTTGACGCAATGGGCTTTCAACAAAGGCGCTATTTGGCGATCGAACTGTGGAGCATCATCAGCCAGGGCGCAGGACGAGACCATCGCCGCTAGAGCGACACGAGCGAGTGGTCTCATCGAAGCGTGCATAGGACTACGGAATTTAAAGGAAAGGGCTTAACCAACATAGCACGACGCGCAAGCTAGTGATCGGAACAGGTATAACCACCACTGTACCACGACTCGCAAACAAGTTATCGAAAAACGTGATTTCCACAATCAATAAAACGCTATAATCAAGGGGGCAAATGCAAGAGTCATCGCCTGCCAAAAACAGTGAAACAATAGTGTATGGTGGTGCTTTTTTTGCTGGTAGACGAATCGGTAAAATAACTACATTCCTGGAGCTTCATTATGATTAAGCGTAGGCAATTTCTTCAAGCTGCGGCGGTTTCCATGGCTGCAATCCACGTTCCAGTTCAATCCAAAGACTCCCCTGGCTCCAGCAAATCGCCAGCAGAACTTGATGCTGAACTGCGTCGCATTCTTGCCGCACCTGTACTCGATTTAAAACACAACAGGGAACCGGTAAAGATTGAGTCGATCGAGTTACTGCGAGAAGGGAGCAGTTATTTATTGCGCACACGGTCGAGTTCTGGGTTGGAAGTTATCACGGTACCGCATCAAGCGAAGATCGGCTCGCTGTATCCGATCTTGCTCCAAAATGTCGTTCCTGCCTTCGTGGGCCGAGATGCCCGTGAACTAGAATCACTTCTTTGGGAAGTCTATCGACATAACGACAACTACAAAATGCAGGGGTTGGTCTTTTGGGTTACGGTCGCTGCCGTTGAAATGGGACTGCTGGAATTGCTATCTCACGCAGCAGCGAGGCCGATTGCGGACCTATTTGGTGGCGCAAAGAAGCGCGACATTGGCGTCTACTTTGCAAGTGGAAAACGTGGCAACACACCGGAAGCCGAGATCGAATACTTGCATGGCCTCGTCGCCGATTCCGGTGCTCGCGCTTTGAAGTTTAGGCTCGGTGGGCGAATGAATCGCAACGTCGATTCATTGCCTGGGCGGAGTGAGGCGCTCATTGCTCTCGCTCGCAAGACTTTTGGCGATGGAATGACTCTTTACGGCGATTCAAACAGCTCGTACGAGACTTCAGAAGCAATCCGCATCGGTAAAATCATGCAAGATCACGGTTACGGATTCTATGAGGAGCCATGCGAGTTCGATGATGTATGGAGCACGAAAGCGGTAGCCGACGCGTTGTCAATTCCAGTCGCCGGGGGCGAACAGGAATATAGCATGCATCGTTGGAAGTGGGCCATTGCCAATCGCGGCGTGGATATCGTCCAGCCCGACTTGCATTATGGAGGAGGGATTATTCGCGCCACCCAAGTCGCCCGCATGGCCGAGCATGTCGGAATCTCCGTCGTGCCACACATGTCCGGCGGGGGACTTGGTTACGTCGAAGTCGTCCACTTTGCTTCCTTCACTCCCAATGCAGGTCCGTTCATGGAGTTTAAGGGAAACTCGCGTTTACCGGTTACCTGCGAGAGTTCATCGCTGCAAGCCAAAAATGGCATTGTGAAATGCCCAACCGGAATAGGCTTCGGCGTGAAGATCGATCCCGAGTTTGTCAAACGGGCAAAGTTAATCAAGTAATAATTGCTCGGTCGGTCTAATGAAAAACCAGACCAATCCACCTACTCCAGCGATAACGCAAGCGAATGCAATGGCCCCAGGCCAGCCCATTTGTTCAGCCAGGACAGGTGTCAGCACGGGCGAAATCAGACCACCAACGTTGCCGCCCGTGTTCATGAAGGCAGCCGAGAAGCCGCCTGAAGCACGACCAATATCCGTGGCAGTTGTCCAAAAGACCCCTTCACATGCGCCCAATGCTGCCATCGAAATGGACAGGCAAATCGCCACTTGATTCATGCTACTTACATTGACTGCCAACAACCCGAAAATCGCGCTAACACTCATGCCTGTCATTACGATTGTGCGTCGACCGTTCATCGTTCCCAACATCTTACAAATAAAATCGGTGCACAGTCCACCGATCGCCATGCCAGCAGCCTGAGCCAATAGGAACCCATGAGACTGCGAAGTTGACGCATTTGCTTCTGAAACAATTTGCGGTGATTTCGAAAGAACGGACAAAGTCTGCTTTGTGAAAACTCTCCATATCACGCCATACACAACCAAAGCGCCTCCGCTTATTAGAATGGCGAGTTGCCAGCTAAAATGATCCATGATCCATGAGCCAACCCAAGAGTGGATAACAAACGGCGATCCCAATCAGGGCTCCAGCGGTGACAATCCCATTAGCGGTCGTTCGCCCCCGATCGGGAAATAGTCCGGCCACAACATGAGCTGCTCCAGGATGTAGCGGCGCACTGCTGATCCCAGCCAGCCCACGAATTACCAGTAGACATAGAAACAGAATCTCCGGGCTAGTCATGATCCACCCTACCAAACCGGTCATGGAGACAAAGGCTCCCATCGCTAATACGTAGAGCGTGAGGGCACGAACAGAGCCGATTCGGTCGATCAGCCAGCCACCCGGCAACATGGCGATTGAGTATGCAATTAGGAATGCCGAATAAACCCAGCCCATCCGAGTTTCACTGATTCCGAGTTTCGGGATAAAGACTTCACTGCCTACCACAGAAATGCCAACTCGGTTAAAGTGGCCTAGGGCAGCAAACCCCATCAACATCAAGACAATCTGCCACCGAACGATTGGCCTCAATTCGCGATTTGCAACTCGCTGTTGTGAATCTGAAGACATTATTTGCTTTCCTTTTGCTGGCCATTGAACTGATACTTGACAGCCAACTCCTCTGGCAGGTGGTAGCCAATTCCTGGCGCCATCGGAAATTCGATGACGCCGCACTTTACGGGCAATCCAGCCAATTGAAGCTCCTTGCGAAGCGGCGAATCAAACTCGCTCTGGATGGGTGATCTCTTGGCCGGAAAGCAATCGACCGAACAAGGTTTCTAGTCCACCCACTGTCGCTTGAACAACGCCCGGCGGAACGCGAAACACTTCAGATAGTCCGACCAGTCCGTCCTCGGTGTGCACCCGCAAGCAAGCGAGCGGTTCAATCCCACCTTTGTCTGGGTCAATCTCCATCGGAACGACTTGCACGGACACCCATCCCGACACTGATTCCAAATTTAGTGGTCGAAGTTCTATCGGAATCCAATACCGCGGACGAGATGCAGAAAAAACTTTATCGCTACTTTGAAGCAGGAGTTCAATTGGTTTGGTACATCGATCCGCTTACTCGCTCAGCGATTTCCTACTCGAGTCCATCTAACGCAGTTCGGGTCTTACCATCCGAATGCATTACAGCAGGAGAGATCCTGCCTGGCTTTTCAATCCAACTGCAAGCATTGTTCGACAAGGCAGATCAGCAAGCGGCAAGGATGAAAAGATAACCATAGAAGACACCATTTGGAGCCACAGCATGCCACAAACGACTGTCATAAAAGAGCACGCTGCCTGCGGAGCCTGTCGCTCATAGGTCCACGACCAAAAGCGCGGGACGTCTCTATGACTAGTACAATTTTTTCGGTCTGGCAGTCATTTCATTACGGATGCTTCGCTACCATGTTAAACACTCTCAATTGCACCAGTTTCCACCGGCGAACCTGACTCGCCAAGTCGCTCTCTCAGTTCATTCAGTTCACGCTGAAGGTGCTGAGTGACGAGCGTCACATCGGTACTGTGCATGATCAAATTCGCACCTGACTTAGCCCAATAGGCTTCATCTCCAACCCCTTGCCACCAATGCAGGCCGGCACCACAGCCGTGTGCTCTGGCTTTACGAAAAATGGTCAGGGAGGCTTCAGCAAAACGTGAGTGATTGTACTGCTCTGGAATACCGAGACTGCACGACAAATCATGAGGTCCGATAAGCACAGCATCTACCCCCCCGACAGCCAGCATTTCATCCAGGTTGTTGATCGCAGGCACGCTTTCAATGTTCGCAATAAATATAGTGGCAGAATTTCGAGCCTCCAGGTAGCTTCGCAGTTCTGGCTCGAGGGATGATGGGTCACGTAACGCTTCTTGCAATCTTGCACCTTTGAGCGGTCGATAGCGTGCAACGCCTACCAACTGTCGCATCTGCTCGGCTGTTTCCAAGTAGGGTGCAATGAACCCCGCCGCTCCGCCATCGAGCACCTTGCAAGCTTCATACGGATCGGGACTGGGAATTCGCACGACTGGTGGAATGCCCATGGCTGAATAGGCATGACACATCCATGACAGAGTTCCACGATCCAGCGGTGTGTGTTCCGAATCAATGAATACGAAATCGATCCCGCCGATCTTTTGATAGGCACGAGGCCAATTCGATGACGGAGAGATGGCCGCCGTTGCATAAACTCTTTTTCCTTCTCGCAACGACTGACGTACCTGTTGAGCTTCCACGATTTGCATTTCCCCTAGGTAAGTGCTTGTAAAGAAAATCGCTTTGAGATGTCACGTTAGGATAGGCTGCTAGCCTGTCATACGCGCCGCGACACCACTTTGACGCATTTGCGAATAGAAGTATCGCAAAAGTCGATTGCGTGTGCAAATCGAAAAACAAGCCGACATGCTCGAAAGAAGTCAACGTCGTTTTGAGAGTACGTGACCGTGCTATCAAATTACCTGCCGGAACGTCATCACTAGCCACCAAAGGCTTATTTTTCGTCAAATGCGATAAATCCCGGGGTTTCGGGCTAGCCGAAAGTCATACCGAAGAGCCTTTGTTATAATGTCGAGTCGAAAGCATTTTAGGTGGATTGGACTGTCGTAAGTCAAGAATGCGTCAAGATCCTAAAGGGAATATATGAAAGTCGATGTAGTTGCCCATTTGCACGCAAAACCGGGTTGTGAAAGTGCGTTGCGTGTTGTACTCGAGAGCTTCGTTGCTCCCACTCGTCAAGAAAAAGGCTGTTTGCGGTACGATCTCCATGTAGACCTGGATGACCCAGCCAAGTTAACCTTTATCGAGGAATGGGAAAGTCGAGAGGATCTTGTTAAGCATGGGCAGTCGGAACACATTGCAGCTGGGCGTGTTAAGTTTCCAGAATTGCTGTCGCAGCCTGTATGGGTCCAAGTGCTTACTCGTATTGCACGATGAAGACAGGAACTATGAAAATTGATTCAGTCGACTTTTACTACCTCTCGATGCCCGAAGTACTCGACATCGGCGACGGAAGCCAAGATGCGCTACTCGTGCGAGTCGCGGCAGGTGATTTCGTCGGTTGGGGTGAATGCGAGGCGGCCCCGCTCGTTTCCATCGCAAGTCTTGTCTGTCCGATGTCACACAGCGCTTGCAAACCCGTTCAAGCATCGGTGCTTGGCCAGCCTATTAACAACGTCGATGACATTCGCAAAATCGGCAACTCAGTTCGCGCCAATAGCATGGATTTGCTTCAAGCGGATCATACGCTCTCGGGAATTGACATCGCATTATGGGATCTGCTTGGTCGCCAAATGGGTGAGCCTGTTTGGAAATTGCTTGGTTATAAGAAATGCTTCGGCAAAACCCCCTACGCCTCCGTTCTGTTTGGAAATACAGCTGAGGAGACATTGCAGAAGGCCAAAACAATTTCTGAGCAAGGATTCCGGGCGGCGAAATTTGGATGGGGACCGTTCGGATTAACGACAGCTGACAACGACCGGTCGCAGCTCCATGCGGCAAGGGAAGGGCTCGGAAAGGAAAGCATCCTTTTGGTCGATGCGGGTACGGTATGGAACACCGATGTCGATTCCGCTCGTGCGAGGCTATCCGTTCTGAAAGAAGTGCGAGCCACATGGCTCGAGGAACCCTTTGTCTCAGGTGCCTTGTCTGAGTATCACTTGCTATCCAAGGAGTGTGCACCGGTGGGACTTGCTGGTGGTGAGGGCTGCCACAACTTTCATATGGCCAAACACATGATCGACCATGCCGGACTAAAATACGTGCAGATAGACGCAGGTCGCATTGGTGGTATCACAGTTGCAAAAGATGTGGCCGACTACGCTGCTGCCAAAGGTGTCACTTATGTAAACCACACTTTCACCTCGAATCTCGCCCTGTCTGCTTCCCTCCAGCCCTTCGCAGGATTGGAATCTCACAGCATCTGCGAATTTCCTACGGAACTGAAATCGTTAGCGATGGTAATGACCAAGAACCATTGCGTTCCAGACTTAAATGGCATGCTGCACGTGCCTGACGCACCTGGACTCGGCATCGAACCTGACCTGCAAGGCATCGCACCTTACCTGGTCGATACAGAGATCCGCGTCCGTGGCAAGCAATTGTATAAGACCCCACCGCTAAGGTAATGGGACATGTAAGATAATGGGATATGCCCAGCATTTACAGTTGTTTCAATGAACGATGAACCTTTATACCGCATTACTCCGTCCACTGATGTTCCGTTTCGATCCTGAGACGGCACATTTTGTAACCGTGGAGGCGTGTCGCATCGCGGGATTGATTCCGTTGGTCCCGCAGCTATCGCGGGCGTGTCTTGAGTACTCAGCCACAGAGCTTGAAACGGAGGTGGCGGGGCTGCGATTCGCAAATCCGATCGGCTTGGCAGCGGGTTGGGACAAAAGTGGACGTGCACTACGGATGTTGGACCATCTCGGCTTCGGGTTTGTGGAAATCGGATCGATCTCTGCCCGTCGGTCGGCGGGAAATCCAAGGCCACGCCTCTTCCGACTGCCGCAAGATCGATCGATCGTGGTCAACTATGGACTGCCGAATGATGGTGCCGAGGTCGTCGCTATGCGCCTTGCCTCGCATCGCTCTCGAGCGCCGTTGGGAGTGAACATTGTGAAGACGAATGACGGTTTCAATGCGCCAGCATGCAGCGACGAAGACATCCTGACGGACTATGAACGCAGCGTCGTGTTGATGCATTCTCATGCGAGCTACATCACGCTAAATCTTAGTTGCCCCAATGCGAAAGATGGCCAAGATTATTTTGCCTTGCCTGGAATTATATCGAAATTACTGGAACGACTGGGATCGCATAACATCGACTGTCCAGTCTTCTTAAAGGTCACGCCAAATCCTGATCCTGCCGCCTTAGAACGACTGATCACCGAAGCGGAACCGTTCGCGTTTGTGCGTGGCTTCATTTTTAATTTGCCACAAGGCAAACCAGCGACGCTCCACTTCACGACTCCCCAAACGAATTGGAATAGGATGCCGGGTGCAGTCGCAGGTAAGCCGGTCGAGCGACTGATCAACACTTGTATTCGTGAGCTCTATTGCCGGATGCCGCGTGGACGCTTTTTCATCATCGGTGCCGGAGGCGTGTTCAACGCCGAGGACGCATATCAGAAGATCCGGTTAGGTGCATCGCTCGTGCAGATTTACACAGCTCTGATTTATGAAGGTCCCGCTGTTGTAAAACGCATCAACCGTGGCCTTTCTGCCCTCCTAAAACGCGATGGCTATAAACACGTTAGCGAAGCAGTTGGTCAGGGACTGTGCTGATGGAAATACAAGCCTGACGCGCAAGCGAGGGGTAGGAACCATCCTTCGCTTGCGCGTCGGGCTTGTATTGAAGCCGTTTGTTCAACGATTGGCTGCGATTTTATCAGCCCAGTCAGGGACTCTAGCGCCCTGCGCCGCGTGAATAATCCGGGTTATTGCTGACCAGTGGAATTACGATCCGTTCGCAACTCTAGCTTGCGTTTAAGCCAGAGTGCATTGCCGACCACGGTGATGTCACTTGCTCCCATTGCAAAAGCAGCCCATAACGGGCCACTCGAACCGAGTAAGCCGAACGCAGCTAACGGGATCGCTAAAGCGTTGTACAGAAATGCGAAAAATAGATTTTGCTTGATCGTTCTGAGTGTAGCGCGAGACAACTGTATAAGTTCGGGCACTGCACTGACACGGTCGCCAGGTATTACAACCGCTGCAGCTTCGATTGCGACGTTGGTTCCAGAGGCTAGTGCTACGCCAAGTCCGGATGCAGCTAGGGCTGCTGCGTCGTTTAGGCCATCACCTACCATAATTACGTCTTTGCCAAGGGACTGAATATGAGCCGCCTTGGATTCTGGAGTCGCCTCGTAGAATACGTCTTGCGATTCCAGCCCCAGCTCGTTTGCGATCGCCTGTGCATTCGTCTTCCGATCTCCAGAAAGAAGTGAAACGCGAATGCCCGATCGTTTCAAAACTCGAACCGCATCTACTGCATCGATTCGAAGCCGATCACTCAGCGTCATCGTTCCAATACAAAGTCCGTCGACCAGAACTCGGGAGGTAGTATGCTCGTCACGATCCACGACGATAGTCCGCCCCTCTACTTCACCCTGAACGCCTCGTCCTGGAATTGAAAGAAAATGATCTACAGGTATCAGAGAAATATTGCGTGTAACGGCTTCGTTGACGATGGCTTTACCGATAGGGTGTTCGCTTGGTGATTCGACAGCTGCCGCTAGTTGCAGCAGGCTTTCTTCTGTGTAACCAGCGATGGGAGAGATGGCGATGACGACTGGTTTGCCGGATGTCAAGGTCCCGGTCTTGTCGAAGACGACACGATTGGCACGACCGATGCGTTCAATTGATTCGGCATTGCGAATCAAGATTCCGCGTTGGCTGGCCGCGCCTGTTCCCACCATAACTGCCATCGGCGTAGCCAATCCGAGCGCACATGGACATGAGATGATCAGTACGGTGACTGCTGCAATAACTCCTTTAGGAAAATCCCCAACCAGCCACCACCCGAGGAGAGTCAACGCCGCAATCAAGAGCACAGTCGGTACAAAGATCGAAGAAACTTGATCCGCTAGCCGTTGGATCGGCGCCCGGCTGGTTTGAGCTTTTTGGACAAGTTGAGCAATGCGAGAAATGGTCGTATGCCGGCCATCGACGGTCGTCTCTACTATCAGTCGTCCGGTCGTGTTCATCGAACCTGCAACAACGAGTTCGCCTGGGCGTTTATCGACTGGGATCGATTCGCCCGTGACGATCGATTGGTCGACTGCCGACTCTCCTTCCAGTACGATGCCGTCGACTGCTATGCGTCCACCCGGTCTAACGATCAGTTTCCATCCCAATTGAACATCTGCGCTCGGAACCATTTTAGTGGAACCATCTGTCTGCTGGATCTCGGCGGTCTCTGGTTGCATATGCAGTAATTCGCGTACGGAACTACCTGCCTTGGCGCTCGCACGAGCTTCAAACCAGTGACCAAGGCTGACGATTCCTAAAAGTCCCGATGCTTCCGCGAAATAGGGCGGCAGCTCAAACTTAAAGAGCAAAACAACCGTCGAGTAAACGAAGGCTGTCGTAGCGCCAATGGAAATTAGCGTGTCCATGTTCGTCGTTCCACGAATCGCCGCCTTCCATGCCGATTTGTAGAATTCAAGACCTGCAAACAGGACAACGACCAGCGCACCCACAAACATCGTCCAGGGCATCCACGGACCGTGCCAATGCATGGCAGTTGCGGTCCAGTGCAAAATCTCCAATGGCGCCCAAAGTCCAATTCCAACGATCGCTCGATGCCGCCATGTACGTTCGTTCGAATCCTGCTGCCTCTCGATTTCGCTTTGGCCACCTCTATGTTCGTCCTGCTGGATTAGCGCCGCTTGAAAACCTCGTCCCTCGACAGTGGCAATGAGCGACGCGGGCTGAAGATCGCGGCCTTCGATTTCAGCCGTGCCTGCCGCGAAACTGACACTAGCGGCGGTCAC
Source organism: Pirellula staleyi DSM 6068 (assembly GCA_945900945.1). Taxonomy (GTDB): domain Bacteria; phylum Planctomycetota; class Planctomycetia; order Pirellulales; family Pirellulaceae; genus JBKCUI01. The sequence continues at coordinate 3,913 of CAMDKL010000085.1, read as the reverse complement.
GTCGGTCCGTGCCTCTAAGGCTCGTTGAATTCCAGCAGCACATCCTGCACAGGTCATCCCCGTAACACGCAGGCGCATTGCTCGAGGCGGCAATGGATTCAATGCAGCTTCGCGATTATCTTCCGCAACTTTTGAATTCGACAATTTTGGCAACTCGGTCAGGCCACACCATTAGGGAAAAAAATTAAACAACCTCAAGAAAAGGCTTCGCACAGAGGACTAAGATTTTAGCAGAATCTTGAATCCAAGTCGCATGACATCGGAATCGGCGAAAGTCTCGCGTGGATGGTGCACTAGAAAACGGGTTCAACTTGAGCTAAGCTTGAATCGTACTTTGGGGAAAAACCCTCCCGCAATCACAACCCAATAGCAAAAAAATGCGTCCAACAACCAGCTTGAAATCGAAATTATCGTGGCTTCTATTTTTCTTTGCATCCTTGCTGGTCGTGGGCGAAGTCTCAGCAGAAACTTGGCAGAGTTTTAACAAAATTGAGTTTAAGATCGATGGTCGCAACGCCTTTCTCATCGAACCGACGCAGGCTGCACCAGGTCGCCCATGGATCTGGCGGACTGAGTTTTTTGGTCACCAGCCACAAGCCGATCTTGCATTGCTCAAGAAAGGTTTCAACGTCGCATACGTCGACGTTCAAAACCTTTACGGCGGGCCGTTGTCGATGACTGTCATGGACGCAATGTACGCGCACGTTACCACCCAGTTTAGGCTGTCGAACAAAACAGTCTTAGAGGGATTTAGTCGTGGCGGCCTCTTCGCACTCAATTGGGCAGCCCGCAATCCGGAAAAAGTTGCGTGCATCTATAATGACGCGCCCGTTTGCGACTTTACAAGCTGGCCTGGCGGAAAAGGGCGTAGCAAGGGCTCGCCGGCCGATTGGGAGCGGCTTAAAAAAGTCTATGAGCTCAACGACGAAGAGGCAGCGAACAGCAAACTGAATCCCATCCAGCAGCTTGACCGTTTGGCAAATGCAAAGATTCCCTTGTTGCATGTTTGCGGTGCAACCGATGATGCGGTCCCGATCGAAGAGAACTCGCTGTTGGTGCAACAGCGTTATCAAGCTCTCGGTGGTTCGTTCACATTGATTTCTAAGCCGCATTGCAACCACCATCCGCATAGCCTGGAGGATCCAACTCGCATCGTCAACTTTGTACTAACGCATACTGGATTCGCTGACCAAACAACCGAAGCGTTAACGCCTTTCGGATACGACTACTTCCATTTGCGAAATGGTTTACAAAAATGTCGAGCGAAATTCGAACAAGCAAAGTTAGGTCGAGTTGCGTTTCTTGGCGGATCGATCACAGCATCCAACGGGTGGCGCAATTTAGTTTGTGAAGACCTTAAAATGCGATTCCCTGAAACGGAGTTCGATTTTATAGACGCTGGAATTAGTTCGCTCGGTTCAACGCCGGGCGCATTCCGATTCCGACACGATGTCTTGGCGCATGGGCCGGTGGATCTGTTGTTCGAGGAAGCGGCAGTCAACGACGACTCCAATGGGTTCTCCGATGTCGAACAAGTGCGTGGCATGGAGGGGATAGTGCGACAAGCCTTTCTTTCCAATCCGGAGATGAATGTCGTGTTGCTCCATTTCGTCGATCCTGGAAAGATGACTGAGATTCGTCGGGGTAAGACTCCAGCGGTGATCGTCAATCATGAACGAGTGGCGGAGCACTATAGAATCCCCTCCATCGATCTCGCTCGAGAAGTGACCGAACGAATCGAGGCTGGAGAATTCACATGGGATAAAGATTTTCGTGGCCTTCACCCAGCACCCTTTGGCCATGCCTTGTATGCACGCTCGATCGGTCGAATGCTGTCCGCAGCATGGAGCGAACGAAATTTCAGACCAACGCTAACTGGCGGTGAATTGCCCGTTCCGCTAGATGTCGCGAGCTATTTCCATGGCCGACTGGTAAGCCCATCTGACCTTTTCGATGCCAAGAAACTGACGCTCGTGAGCGGTTGGAGAATGGATGCAAACTGGAAGCCTGATGGCAAAGCGGGAACACGACCTGGCTTCGTCGATGTCCCAGCGCTCATTGCTGAAGCTCCTGGCGCCACGGTGAAGTTGGCTTTTGAAGGAATCGGAATTGGGATCTTTATCGCTGCGGGCCCCGACACAGGGAATCTCGAATATAGGCTCGATAAAGGAGATTGGCAAAAGCAAGAGCTTTTTACGGAGTGGAGTGCAGGGTTGCATCTACCGTGGGCGAAGATGCTAGCTTCCGAACTGCCTGTGGGACCACACGAGTTGGAGTTGAGAGTCAGCGAAACGGCCGATGCCCGCAGCAAAGGAAATTCCATTCGGATCGTTCACTTCTTAATAAACAATCCCACCTAAAATCGAACGAGCAGTAATTGCGCTTTCCGTTTCGTTTTATTGTGGTTCAAAGCGACATTATTCAAAAGTGGCTTCAAGAACCGTTTATTTGGCCAACCACCACATTTTTTTAGCGAATCTTGTTAGAATCGAACTGAGCTCGGAGATATACAGATACTAGAGTTCCACGTCCGATTCAGTTGCATTTCTGACTTGACGATTTGAAGACAGCCCCGCCCACGTTACTCCCCGCCCACGTTACTCCCCGCCAGCACTTTTTCGATCTCAATGGGAAGCCCATCGATGAGTCCCCTCTCTCCGTACCAAACTGCGGCTTCAAGTCGTTGCTCGGGTCCTTTATCTAGGCGAAGCTTTCTGGAAGTGGGCGGGCTTGGCATGATTGGGCTTGGAATGGCTGATTTTTTAAAGGCGCAAGAGATTGCTAAGAACGCGGGAAGGAAGCTCAAAGAGAAATCCGTTATTTTCATTTGGCTTCCTGGCGGTCCGCCGCACATGGAAACCTACGACATGAAACCGGATGCGCCCTTAGAGTACCGCGGTGCATTTCACCCAATCAAAACGAACGTAAGTGGCATCGATGTTTGCGAGCTGCTTCCGCTTCATGCGAAATGCGCGGATAAGTACACGTTGATTCGCAGTATTCATCATGACTTCAGCGATCATGGGGGCGGACACAAACGATTCCTGACGGGACGAATTCCAGCGACTCCAGTGAACACGGTCAATGATTCGCCTTCGGTTCTTTCCATCATTAATAAGACGCTGTCCAAAAAGGATGAGGCGATGCCAGTATCGATAGCGGGAGTCGATCGCGGTCGGCATGGCATCGACACGTTTGCTTTCGGATCGGCGTACCTCGGTCCGTCAATGACCCCCTTCATTGTAGCTGGCGATCCGAGCGCAAAAGACTTTAAGGTCCAAAACATAGGTTTGGCTCCGGAAATGGAAACGCGACTCGACGACCGTTTGCGCCTCCTAAACGGGATGGACAACCTCCGGCGGGACATGGATCGAAGTGGTTTGATGGATGCCATGGACTCCTTCAGCCAACGCGCAGTGCGCATGTTGACTTCCCCTGAAGTTCGCGATGCTTTTGATCTCAGTCGCGAATCCGATGCGGTTCGCGATCGATACGGTCGTCATGCTTTTGGGCAACGAGGTTTGCTGGCACGCCGATTGGTTGAAGCCGGGTCCCGATTTGTAACCATGGTCTGGGAAAATCCCAACGATCCAAAAGGCATGCCCAAGAACTGCACTTATAACTGGGATTCGCACGCGGTCAATTGCGATATGTTTGCCGACGCACGCTGGCGGTTTCCGTACTACGACCAAGCGCTGACGGCTCTGATCGAAGATCTCCATAGTCGCGGACTTGAAAAAGATGTTTTGTTGATCGCAACGGGAGAGTTTGGCCGCACTCCAAAACTATCGCAATCCAAGGGAACCGGAACCGGAGTCATGCAACCCGGACGGGACCATTGGCCTAGCGCGATGTCGATGCTGGTCACCGGCGGCGGAATGCGAACTGGCCAAATCATTGGCGCCACCAATGG
>CAMDKL010000084.1 GCA_945900945.1 Pirellula staleyi DSM 6068 | reverse complement strand
GCGTGACGTAAGTCCTCCGCCAATTGCTTTTCAGCCACCGTTGTTTGGTTGAATGAAATCGACAGGGGTAGTTTCGTTGTCTGATTCTGGGCACTGGCGTCCGGGCAGGGCGATTTCTTGTTGCGGAATTCGTCGTAGAGCTCTGTTCCCACCGTCGGTATGTATTCAGGAATAGAATTTTGCAATCGGTTACGGCCTCGTTAAGATGGATGGCTTTTGTGTTCGCCACCAAGTGATAATGAGCTCGCCCCCCATTGACTAAAGACTGCCATCAGTGCTACGTTGCGAGATGTTAAATATTGTTAAGCAATTCTAATTTAGAACATTATGGGGATTATGAAGAAATTTACCTTAGGAAATTTGAGTTGGCGGGTTGTACGCCCAGTGATCTTAGGCTTGTTCTTGGCTTTAGGTGCGGTCGACACGGCCCGCGCCGCCATCATCATCAACCTCAACTCCCTGGCGGAAAATGGCACGTACCGCGGTTTTCATTTTGACAGGGCTCTTGATCCCGGAAGTTTCACTGGCACCCTGACCAGTGTCTCAATCAACGTTACGTTGACCGCCTCAACCAATTTAACCTACGCTGACGATCTGACGATCTACGTCGCACCGTTCGTCGCAGACGTTCTTACTACCGGTGGCTTGCTGCAGGTTGGCGGATTTTCCAACTTATTTGCGACCCAAAGATACTCCTGGCCGAACGGATTTACAGACGTTATCCCTACCACAAGCATCGGCACCGTAACTTTAACCACTCCGATCACGTTCAATTCAGTGACCAATGTCGACCAGTATATTTGGGTCGGCAACGGTTTTGCGTTAGGTGATGGAACTTGGACCGGTAATCTGACGCTACACGGTTTGGCACCAGTACCCGAGCCGGGTAGCCTTGCGATACTAGGTTTTGGAGCAGTGGGTCTGTTCGTCTATAAACGTTTGACCAGAGGGCGGAAGATCAATTCGTCGGGACCAAATGGGGACACTTCACTTTAAAAACTTCAGGAGGGTAACTCAGTTGGGGTCAAACCCGGGATTCGGGATTGAATAGGGCATGTTGTATGCCGCGTTTTCCTCGCCTTCAGTATTCCGATGCGATCTATCATTTGGTGACTCATGGAGATGGTCGACGGACGTTGTTTCACGATGATGGGTACTACTCGCGATTTACGCAAGGTTTGATCGACGAAGTTTTCCGTAGTGGCTGGATCGTGTTGGCCTTTTGCTGGATGCTAAATCACATTCATGTGCTGATCACAACGCCCGAGCCAAATTTGTGCCATGTGCGGGGCAGTTGTGTAGCTTATGATGAACACCATCTGTATTGGTAAGGACGCAATGTCGGCAACGATCCGACGTCTGCTTTTCGCTTGTTTGTGCCAGACGGAATAATCGAATCGTTCGATCCGAGAATCGATCGACTTCGTGATTGGGTCTATGGCGGCGAGAACTTTCTCGAGTGCGTCTTATCGATGGCTGAAGGTGGCGACCCGGTGTTACATCGACTCGATTTGGATTGAATCATCCCGACGGCGTCTCAGACCTGATACGGCGAGTTGCCAAGCGAATGGAACAATCAAGCGAAGCGGTTTGACCACAAAAGGCTATTGGAAAGAAACTAAAACTGAATCCCGAACCTGCTCCCGCGCTGCCTAATAGATGCGAATAACTTCTCAATTCCCTGCGTTTTGTCCATGTCCAGTTGACGTACCACGGTCTTACTCCACTAGCAGGTTCCTGAAGAAACCCTCTATCTGAATGACCTTTGCTTTTCCTGTCGAACTGGTATGCCAAACGAAATCGACGGACTGGTCCCTTGTTTCAAGGACGCTACAATGCGGTTCCGGTTAAAGACGAGGGATACTATTGGAACCTTGAATGGAAAGAAATGCCTGAAAAGCGAACTCTATGATGACTACGCAACATGTCACTCCACAGAGTACGGCGCGGGCCAAAGCGGACCGACTTGCTTCGCTTGATCAGTTTCGAGGTTACACGGTAATTGGCATGCTGCTGGTCAATTACTTCGGCGGCTACAAGGTTTGTCCGCAAGTGCTCAAGCACACGCATGACTACTGCAGTTATGCCGATACGATCATGCCGCAGTTCTTGTTTGCGGTTGGGTTTGCATTGCGACTATCCTTTGGAAGACGCATGCAAGCGCAAGGGAGCGTGGCTGCTTATGTGCGAATGGTACGCCGACTATTGGGTTTGGTTCTGGTTTCGTTGGTTGTCTATACCGTCGGGCAGCGTGCTGCGAGTTGGGAGGAGCTCGTCAAGATGGGTTATTGGGGAGCATTGTACGAACCATTGAAACGCGGTTGGTTTCAGACGCTAATGCACATCGCAGTCACTTCATTGTGGATACTGCCTGTCGTGCATTGCAAACCGTCGGTTCGCATCTTATGGATGTTGGGTTCGGCGGTAGGACATATCGTCCTGTCCTATTGGTTCAATTACGTTTGGGTCAATTCCGCCCCCAATGGAATTGACGGAGGCCCGCTTGGGTTTCTAACTTGGACCATTCCTGCAATCGCGGGGACGCTTGCATGCGATGTATTTGTTCAGCCAAGAAGTCAATTGCAGCTTGGATCATCCACGCTTAACAAAGTGCTGCTCGTTTCGTTCCTGTTGATGGGGATCGGGTATGCAATTTCCTGTGGCACGCGACTGTATGACGTTCCCGCCTCTCAGGTCGAAGCATTCAGAAGTGAGAAATTGGCGGTTGATCCCGTTTGGCCGACGCAGGAGCGTATCAACACCAAGATGGCAGAAGCCAGGCTCGCAGATGGAATGTTTTCGAATTGGCTCGCGGAACCACCCTTCGTCAAACCACCCACTCAGGAATGGAGAAAGTGGAACTATTGGATGATGAGTCAACGCGGTGGTACGCTTTCGTATTTGGTGTTTGCGGCTGGTTTTTCGCTAGTCGTTTACCTGGTCTTCTTTATTGCCTGCGACCTAATCGGACTCCAGCTACCGTTGTTTAGGACATTTGGAACCAATGCGTTGGTCGCCTACGTACTTCATAGTATGGTCAGCAGCGCGGTCCAGCCTTTCTTTCCGAAAGACTCACCCGCTTGGTACGCATGGATCGGACTAGGTCTCTTCTTTTATATTTCTTGGGTTTTTGTGAGGTATCTTGAAAAGCAGGGGGTTTACCTGCGGGCTTAGCGGGCACGGTGTAAGATTTAGCGAGTCTAACTCGCTAGTAGAGACCAATTCCAGCGCCCGCCGCTACGCGGGTTAAACGGGGTTAAACGGGGTTAAACGAGTTGTCTGAAATTAAAAACACAATGAACACCGAATCACCGCCAACCCGCATTGAGTCTTTGGACCAGTTTCGGGGCTACAGTGTGGCTGCCATGTTTGTGGTCAATTTCCTAGGCGGTTTGACGATAACTCACCAAGTCTTGCGCCACAACAATACGCATTTTAGCTATGCCGATTCGATCATGCCCAGCTTTATCTTTGCATGTGGCTTTTCGTATCGCATGTCCTTTCTCAAGCAACTAATAGGAGATAGCGAGTCGAGCCCTTACGGTCGATTCGTGAAACGCAGTCTCGGGCTTATCCTGCTCTCCCTCATGCTTTACGGGTTCAATACAAAGATCGCAAGTTGGTCCGAGATGTCCGGTCAACGCTTCGTTCGTTTTTTTTCTGAATTGTTCAAAGCGGATCTTTGGGAAGTCTTAGCAATTATTGGAGCGCTACAAATTCTCCTACTACCCCTGATCGCGAAAGCCACTTGGATTCGAGCGGTTGCATTCGCTGGTCTCGGTTTAGCCCATGTAGTCCTCTCGTGGTCGTTCAATTACGACTTTGTTTATGGGCATCCCAATTGGATGGATGGATACTTTGGAGCTGCAACGAAACGGGCCTGGGACGGCGGTTTCTTTGGATTGATTTCTTGGGCCCAAATCATGCTCTCTGGAACGCTCGCGTTTGACTTCTTGAAGTACTATCGGCAAATGGCTGCGGTTCGCATTGTGTTTACCTTTGGGGCGATCCTGATGCTGTCGGGCTATGGCCTGTCATGCCTAACAACCTTTTACGATCTAAGGGGTGTTTCTGACAGACAGTCCTTGCAGCTTAAGTCTTCGCCAGTCGTTCCAGATTTTTCGTTGGCAACGGAAAGAACTTGGGACAAGTTTCTCGCGGAGCCACCTTTCGTTCCACCACCTACGCCCGAAGAACGGGTACCGAATTACTGGGCGATGGACAAGCGTGTTGTTACCCAGTCCTTTGTGCTGTTCGGCACAGGGTTCGCTCTAGCTTTATACGGAATTTTTATCATCGCATGTGACGTGCTAGGATTTGGGTTGAGAGTCTTCGAGATGTTCGGCAAGAACCCGCTTGCGTCATACATTATTCACCATTTCGTAACCCACTCGATTCTTTCGGTCGTCCCGAAGGACTCACCGATTGGCTGGGTTCTGTTCGGCTTGGCAGCGTCGTTTGGTATTACTTATTTGTTTGTGCGGTTCTTGGAATCCCGCAAATTGTACTTGCGACTTTAGTGCTCGACTTGCTTGGGGCTAGCTAGATATCCAATGAGATCGCGAACTTGATCATTCGTCCAAGTTTGAAGCAAGCCGTCGGGCATCATCGAAACCTTCGATAGTGTTCTGTTTTCGATCTCCTCCTTTGGCAATACCAACCGTTCGTTGGCTGTTTGGATGGTCAAGGCGATTTCGCTCTCATCGACTACTAAGCCAGAAATCACTCGGCCTGCGTCTGTAAGAACTAGTTCCATCTGAAAATCTTTTGCTACCGATGCGCTGGGATCGACTAGGTTTTCCAACATGTACTCGATGTTCGTACGTTGAGCTCCCGTGATCTCTGGACCAATTGTTCCACCCAGGCCAAACATACGATGGCAATTGGAGCAGTTTTTTTCGAAAAGGGTTCGGCCCACGCTTAGGTTTGCTTTTCTTAACGTATCGGGCGTCAACAGTTTTCGCAGCTTCAGGATCAATTGTGTCTTATCGTCTGAGGTGGTACGCATTTCGCCCCACGACTTGACGATGCGATCGCTCAGGCGGCGATCGCCCAAACTATGCAATTGACGAGCGGTAAAAGCGGAGACATCCTTTCTTGGGATTCGATTTGATTCCAAGGCTTCCATCAAACTCGCACCCCATGTGACCCGTGATGAGAGCGTCTGCAAAGCATCTTGACGTGCGTCGCTATCAAACGACATATAGTTATCAATGAGCATGCGAGGCGTGGTCGTCGAATCGAATTCTGCGAGTCCCCGAATGGCTTCTCGACTGACCACCGGATCGCTCACCAGTTCCAGGAGTAGCGAGGCGACATCGCTTGCCCTCTTGGCGACGAGCGAATGCACCGCTCGATTCCGTTCGATTGGGTTGGTGGATCGATTGACAGCCATCTTTCGCAGCGATTCCAATGCGCGAGGATCACCGAACACGAGAGCCAACTCAATCGTAGCCTGACGCACTTTCCCATCAGGACTAGTATTCAGTCTTGCGAATGCATCTGTCCAATTCGCCGGCATATTGACCGAACGACGTCCTTCGAGACCATGCATCATTCCAGAAAGCAGATCGAGTTGAAATACTGGTTCGTCGCGGTTGGCTAGCAATTGGGACAAAGCGTTGAGGCCAATCGAAGACTGTTGGTGGGAAGCCACACGGCGAGCCACATGATTGCGAACCAGCGGTATGCGACTGTCCTTGGCAAGTTCGATAAATCGTAGCAGGTCCGTATTTACCAGCGGTTCAATCGCGTACCAATGCATCAGTGGCAAATTCATATCATCGGCATCTTCTGCGTGATGCAGCAGAGCAGTTGCGATCTCCCAGCGATCGTCCAGTTTCATTCGCTGAAGAGCGCTCGAGAGATGCAACCGAACCGAGGGGGACGGATCTTGAGACGCGATTTCAACGAAACGCGCTATTGCATTTGCGGGTGGATTGGATCCTTCGCACAGGAACCGAATTGCCCAAGCTCGGACGTACTCGCTTTCATGTGCAAGTTGCTCGATTAAGAAGCTATCATCGAGGACACCAATGACTTGCAATGTCCAAAAGGCTCGAAGCTTAACAGGAACGTCGACCTGCTGCTGAAAAATCCCAAGCAGATCTTGCCGAACGCGAGCCATATTATCGCCGCGGGCGACGCGTTCCTGCAAAACTCTGCGTGCGTGTCGAACTTGCCATTCGTTGCGATTTAAGTGTAGTTTTACAAGATCACTGTCCGGTAGGCTTGCAATGTTGACGGGTATAAAGGTTGGCTTTCCGTAGGTGATCTTAAAGATGCGTCCCGTCTCACGACGTGTATTTCGAGTGCTATGGCATTCACCCGTGTCCGACCAATCACTCACGAAGACGCTGCCATCAGGGCCATATTGAATGGTCACTCCCATATGCCACGGATCGAGAGAGCGGATAACATCCTGGCCGTGTGATGCAACGTAACCCGATCCCAAACGAGCTAGTAAGTCGTTGTTGACTCGCTTTCCGTGAATGTTGTTCGTGAATAGCGAGTTTCTATATTGGTCTGGCCAATTGTCCCCAAGATAGACCATCGTACCGCAGTGAGCGTGTCCACCACCTGCAGCATCTTCGGCGGCACTGCCAAGTCCATCGCGAACATTTTGCTCTCCGACAAAATGCAAATGGTCCGCGATAGTTGGAATTCTCTCGTATGCATAGCGGCTGGATTGCCGATTTCGCCAAGGTTCGTAATGGGCTCCTTGGATTACATGGAACAGATGAGGATTCACGCAATTCGTGACGAAGCCCTCGCCGACGTCATTCCAATCTATCCCCCAGGGATTGGTGGTCCCATCGGCGAAAGGTTCCCAAACATGTTTGACTGGATGGTATCGATAAACGCCGCCATCAAACTGAAAGCGTTGCTCATCGGGAGTGGCTGGCTTTGCAATGCGAGAATAATTGGTTCGTCCATGTGTCCCATATAGCCATCCATCTGGCCCCCAAGCGAAGCCGTTTGCAAGATTGTGGCTGTTTGCATGATTTCCAAAACCATCGAGGAGTACTTCCGGAGAATTGTCCGGTACGTCATCTCCGTTGCGGTCCGGAATGAAATAGAAGTAGGGAGGTGACATGACCCAAGCTCCCCCGAAACCAACCTCGATACCCGTCACATAATTGAGCTGATCGTAGAAAACCTTCCTCCTGTCAAATTTCCCGTCTCCATCGCTATCCTCGAAGATAACGATTCGATCTCCTGGCTTAGTCCCATGGTTTGGATAGTTGTAGGCTTCCGCAACCCACAACCGCCCGCGATCATCGAAGCAAAATCCAATTGGTTGTTGTACATCCGGTTCGCCTGCGAACAACGTAACGTTGAATCCTGCAGGCACGATCATTTTCGCAGCTGCTTGCTCCGGTGGCAGCGGAGCGTCAACTACTATTATCTCGTCCGCAGTTTCTGCCAGAGTATCTGCCTTGCCCAGGTTGGCAGTTATGGCAATGATCAGCGGCAGCGCTAACGATGTGATAAGGGAAACAAAAGTGGATTTCATCGTGGGGTCCTATCCTTACTACTTTTTAATTGGTGGGGCTGCGGTTCCGTCCGCTGACGGATTGTGTCAGATCCAGGCAGGAGATCCAAGCTGGATCGAGCACGTGCCTGCTGAAGTCGCCGAGGTAATTCAGCGACGCGGTTTCTTCGGTTATCGCCGTACACCAACACCGAAGCAAGCGTTACCTGCATTTATTTCCTCCGGCACAAACCCTATTTCATCCACGACGAACGCGCCGGCTTGCTAAACTTACTTTAATTCGCCGCAATCGCGAATGATGATAAACGCTTGTGTGTCACCGGACTCACTTCCCAGCCGCTCTATTTTTTTCACCAGTTCCATTCCTTCTATCACTCGTCCGAAAATCACATGTTTGCCGTCAAGGTGAGGCGTTGGAACTGTAGTAATGAAGAACTGTGAGCCATTGGTATTCGGGCCTGCGTTCGCCATGCTCAGCAATCCTGGTTCTTGATGATTGAGCGTAAACGCCTCGTCGTTAAACTTTTCGCCGTAAATGCTTTCGCCACCAGATCCGTTTCCTTTGGTAAAATCTCCACCTTGCAGCATGAACCTCGGGATAATGCGATGGAAGAGGCTGCCCTTGTAATGCAAAGGTTTGCCCAATTTGCCCATCCCTTTCTCACCTGTGCATAGGCAGCGAAAGTTTTCTACGGTTTTTGGAACATCGTCACCGAAGAGTCCCATGACGATGCGGCCAGCGTCTTCATCACCAATCGCGATATCAAAGTAAACCTGAGAGGTGATCTTTGCATCGAAATGCATTGCCGAATCCTTAGGCTTTGCAGTGGATTCCAGCGTTGGCTTGGCCTCAGAGCAACCGGGAAGACAAACTGCGCTCGCGACCAATAAGAAACCGACAATCGCATCGAATCGCGACATTTTCGAACTCCAAATTCCTGAAATGTAAAAAGCTATGTTCGGGCCGCTTTTATTGTAACTGCCAGCTGCCGTTCAAGTTGGCGAGTCGCACCGAGAATCTGCCGATCGCCCTATTGAGAATCCGATATTCTTAAAATTCGGTTGTTATAGCTATCGGTGATGTAGAGTTCACCCCATTGCGGATGAATTGTAACTCCGTGTGGTCTAGAGAGTTGACAATCCTGCGGTCGACCTCCGACACCGTCTCGACCGGAAACGCCCGTTCCCGCGATTCGACAAATGGTTCCATCACTCGGATCGTAGCGGCGCACAAGATGATTCTCCGCATCCGCAATGACCACGCGATTCATCAGATCGATACAAAGATGCTTTGGACCATTCATCATTGCGTCGATTGCTGGTTCACGAATAGATTTTTCGGTTCCTTTCATGCCGGTTGCGTTGACGACTGTTTGAATGGACCCGTTTGGCCTGACGACGCGCAGGGCATTCCCTCCGCGTTCGAGAATGTAAATGTTGCCAAGTCGATCGACGGCTACTGCCCGTGGATCCACGAGTGGCGAGTCCACAGCAAGTGCCCCGTCTTTCGGAATGCCCTTGCCGCCGTTTCCAGCCACAACGGTCGCTTTGCCGGATTCGAAATCAAACCGATGAATTCGATGCAAATCTGCAATAAAGAGTTGGCGACCTGAAAAATCGATTGAAATGCAATACGCACCGAAGGCCTTTGCTTTGTCGATCGGTACTTCGAAGCCGATCAAAGAATCGACGAGCTTCGTTTTGGGATCTACTTGTCGAATACGTCCGTTCCAAGTATCCGCGATGAGAATGCGCCCATCGGGTCGAATCGCCAAATTGTGAGGGCCATTGAATCGAGCGTTCAAGGCCGGCCCGCCGTCGCCTTGAAAACCCGCCACCTGCTGTCCCGCAAAATGCGAAAGAACGCCCGCTTGATCCACTTTGAGCAATCGATTCCCAGATGCCATCTCGACAATCCAAAGCTGATTGGCTACGTCGAATGCAGTCCCGAACGGCTCCTTGAGCAAAGCGTCAATTGCGGAAATGTCGATAGCGTTTTTCTGACCTCCTGCGACTAATAAAATCTTGTCTGCACCAAGCGATCGATTGACGATATTACTTGCGAGAGGCAACCACACGACAAAACTAACGAGAACAAGACGGTGATAGAATTTCATTTATAAGTGAATCCAAACTAAACAAAGGGGATGATAAAAGTGCGATACGTCGGGCTGATTCTGATAGTGCACAAATCACGTAGGTCCGGCTGTCCTCAGCCGGACTTGTAGAGTGTAAGACAATCATTGAGGGGTAGGTTTCGTGATGTAGATTTGCCTGGGTGGACGGCCACGAGTCCGCGAAACATTGACTTCTGGCACCTTTGTTCAGCCCCTCGCGCATTGTCAGCCTGAGGACAGGCGGACCTACGTGGAGACATTACTTTTTGCGTAATACGCGCAGCTTGTGGGCTTCGCTGTCGCCGATCACGACCGAGCCATCCCTCTCGACAAAAATACCATGCAATCTAGCGAGGTTGCATTTTAACGGATCTCCGTCGGGACCGTCGCCAGGTGTGCCCGTTCCGGCTACCAATTCAATTTTCCCAGTCTTGGAGTTGATCATTCTGACGCTGTGGCTTTCGGTATCTGCGAGCCAAACGTTGTTTTCCTGATCGATGGCGATTCCCTTTGGACCTTTGAGCAATGCCTCTTTCGCGAGTCCGCCATTTCCTTGAAAGCCGCTCTTACCTGTACCGGCAATGTGATAAATCCGGCCAACTATCAAATCCATTTTGAATACTTGATTTCCCTCCCGAGTAGCCAACCATAGGTTTCCCTGCCGATCAAAATCGATGGAACGAGGGCCATTGAGAGGTGTTCCCGTTATGGGTGCTCCGTCGACCGTCGTGCCGGGTTTTCCCGTTCCTGCGAATGTCGTTATCTGGTTGGTCGTCAACTCGATTCGACGAATGACATGGTTTCCAATATCGCAAACGTATAGTTGGCCGTCGGGTCCAAACTGGATACTATGCGGCTTGTTGAACTGAGCTTCAGTAGCCAGTCCACCGTCACCGGAGTAGCCCATCCGACCCGTCCCGGCGAAGTTGGAGATGACTCCTGTTTGGGCGTCGATTTTCCGAACGGCATGATTCATCATGTCCACGACGTAAAGATGCCCAGCTTTGTCGAATCGAATTTCGTGCGGCAAGTTAAAACTAGCCTTTAAAGCCGGGCCGCCGTTACCCTCGAATCCTTTCATGCCGTTGCCAGCCATGGTTTCTATTTTGCCATCTTGACGAATGCGTCGAATTCGCTGTCCTGCGTATTCACAAAACCAAATGCAGCCGTCAGGGCCGCGAACGACGCCAAAGGGGTTGTCTAGTTGGGCATCGAGCGCCGACCCACCATCACCCGCGAAGCCTTGTTTGCCATTGCCAGCAATCGTTTGAATCGTCCAGTCCGCTTCCGAAACCGATATCGATATAGGAAAGCTGACGAGTGCGATAAGTGTTCCAAGAACGAAACGGTTCATCGATCGCGACATTTTGATTTCACAAGCAGAGGAAGTGGGTGGGAAGCCAGAGAGCGTATGACCTATCCTACCAAATGTTGAGGAGAGCGCTACTAACTTTGCGCGATGCCCGCTCCAAACTTTGCGCCCTTGCGCCTTTGCGTGAGGTATTTTTGGCTCGCAAAGACGCCAAAGTCGCAAAGAAAAAAAGTTTGTCGATTCTAGGGTTGTTACATGTTTTCAGATTGTGATTTGCCGAGCGAATTCATGAGGGGCATGGGACGCCGAATCTGTGGGTCGGAGGTGGTGCCGTTGACTTCAATTTGCCAGAGTGTTGCCGCTTTGGAGCTGGAAAGGGGGCGAAATAGGGAGCCCACCAAGGTACGGCGCCCAACGTGGGCGAACAAATCCAGATGAAGTTCTCTGCGCATGTTCACCCACCCAGAGCCTCGCATCGAGACGATATCGCCATCCAGGACAATCTCATGAACGGGCAGTCTGTCTCCATCAATACCGAATTGAATATCGGCGGAATCAAACGCACCCTGGCCTGGACTAACTGAAAGTAGTCGAAAAAGGCTGATCATTGCCGGCAACTCGTATAGGTTTGCTTCTCGAAGCCATGCTCTGCCCGTTCCCTCAAGTGAAGCGGTATTGGCTAACGCTCCCTGCAAATCGCATTGAACCGATAATCGACCTTTTGCCTGAGTATTGGTTTCGCCAAGGTCCACCAGAAATCCTTGAAAATCTGCATCGACCAGCCTAAGTCGGTACTTCGATTTTTGCTGTCCATTCAACGACTCAGCGCCACTAACAAAGATGGTTCCGCTCAACGTACGAGCGCGAATATCCGTTTCGAAATAATCCAAGGGCGGGACACCGTCCATCGAACGAACGGCATTCGGATTCGTAGTTGGTATGGGTGTGTTTCGGCCTAATGAATCGATTCTATTGGATACGGCTTCGCGAATACCACTACGATAGGAAGCTTGAGACACGGAGCTATCCCCCGATCTCATGGAGGGAGATTGATGAATGGCCGTTACGATGGAGCTACCCCGTGTTCGATGACCTAGGCTGGTAGTAAGCAAATTGCTCTTTTCCTGCCACAACGAAGCATCGCGGCCGAAAAGTAGCTCTTGGCGATTGAACGCAAACGGGCCTTCTATTCTAGTAACTGCAATGCCCTTGTAAGCCAATGCGTCAAGATCCAAAGTGCCAAATGCCATTGGACCGCTTGGCGTATTCTCTCCTGTCAATGCTATTGAACCTCGGATGCCAGAGGCGATACCTCCTCCGCCTAGATGTCCATCCTCAATTTGAAGATCCAAATCCCACACGCGCACAATGGAATCAGCTGGGGATGGCGGGGATGAGACTCGCGTCGTTCCGGTAATGCTCACGGGCCCTCGGAAGTCGAGTCGAACCAGCGGATCTTTTAGGTAGGGAGGCAAGCAAGTTAAAAGGCTCTGATCGACGTGCAATCGAGTCATCGGCAACCAAGTCAGCAATCCTTCCCAGGTTCCATCCGCATACAGACTACATTGCCCTTCGGTCTGAAGTCGGCTAGCTTCATGCTTTCCCGACAGGGAGTTGATATCAATACGGCCAGGACGATAAATTATATTGCAGGCGACTTCGTTGACTTGATAGGGCAATGATGTGGGGCGGATGGAAACAGCCCCGCCCGGATGCGACTCTGGTTCGCGGTCCTCTGTAATCTCCACTCGTAAGTCAAGAGGGCCATTTGTTTGGTTACGAGAAACCTTCATCTCAACATGATTTAGAACTCCGCTAGGTTGCAACTGGTCCCACAATCCACGCACGCTCTTTGGTAATGCTTGTTGTAACTCTTCGTCTAAACTAACATCGTAGCCATTAAAAAAAAGCTCCATTGATTCCAAGTTTGAGTTGCGGCCTTGGCATTCGCCGTATCCCTTGATCCTCGCGCCGTCGTTGCGTCCGATGAAGTCCTTTAGGAGCAAATGTTCGTTGTCGATGGTCGCTGCACCATGAATGTCGTCGATAGGGTATCGAAAACCATCGTACTTGATAGAGCACTCTGAGAATGTCAGTTCGAGCGACCGAGAAATACTGTCGGGATGGTTGGCCTGCCGAACAAAGTGCCCTTGTTGGAGGTGCACAGTACCGGTCGGATGCAATGACAAGATGAACTTTTGTAAGTTGCTTTCAGGGGAGCCGCGAGGGGAGAGCGCTTTGAGCAGTGTTTCATCAATTGAGATGGGCCCATCGGCTGCAAGCTTCAAATCCATAAGCCAGCGAGGCTGAGCTCGAGACAATGTTAAAGCTCCGTTAATTTTTCGTCCGCCGGCAGTTCCAGTAAGCTTCTCTGCCACAATGGTATCGTTTTGATAGATAAAGTCTCCAGAGATATTGCGAATTGGATAGGGGAAAAACTCGGGCTCTAGGCCTGCGTTCTTTGCCCGTATGGTGACCTGCGGAGTCCATTGTTTGCCGTCGAACCCCAATGTAGCTTGTGCATCGACGAGACCACTTACGCCGAGTTTGCTCCATGCTTCTTGCATGGAAGCTGGAAGGGCTTGGTAGAGCCGTTGATCGAGTGACAAGTCTCTGACCGTGATCGCTGCTAAAATCGGCGAACCAACAGCGAAGCCGTGCATATCGCAGGCGAAGGCGACCGACGTTTGGCCACTTGCAGCTCGCACATTGCGAAGTTGAAGAAGTCCATTGGTACAGAATACCTCACCTGCAAGCGACTCGAGTGGGTACGGTACTTGCGGATGCATCAGTCGCCCATCTGCGATCGTGGCCCTGGCTTCGTACGTGAATTTTCCTGGTTCTGAACGCGCAGCAAAGTTCGCGTCCAAGTCACCGCTAAAACCGGCGGCGTGCACTAAGTACTGCTGCAAATTCAAAGGCAATTGTCTCGCTAAGCGTTGCGAATAGGCAAGCTTGATGACTTTGCCTTCTACTCTCCATGAAGACCTGTCTTCGTTGACGACGGTTTTAATCGTGGCTTTGTTAAAGTAACTACTCGAGACGCTCGCATTAACACTGGCGGTGAGTGGCATGATTCGCCCGTTAAGCATGCGAGGGGCGAGTTCTGCATGTCCACGCAAATCGTGAAGTATGATTTCTTGATCCACTCTGCCTGTCTCTCTACCCAGTCGCACCAGACCGGAGCGAACTTCGATTGAAGGGAAACTTGCGCTCAGCGGCTTGGAACTCGATAGTTCCTGTACGCTGAATCGTCCGTCGCTCAGTGGCCAAACGCAAAGCTCGACTTCATCCGCGATTACTTTTTGGACAGGAAGCTGACCCTGCGCCAAGCCTATCATCTCGATTGGACCCATGCAGACGATTCGCCCACATCGTAGCACGTCTCGCAAACCCTGATCCGTCGGCTTCGCAATTCGAATTCCTTCGATGGTAATGGACTGGCCAGATTGAAAATGAGCGCGATCGATGGAAACGAAGTGTCCAGGAAACTCTTTGCGGAATTGCTTGACGATTTCGCTCGTCAGCTTGCTGTCCACGCGACTGATCAAAAAGAAGTAACACCAAAGTCCTAGAATCGCAAACAATAGAATCCAGACTAACCGATGTTCCCAAACGCGATCACGGCTCCGGCGAATCGCGTCCGCAGAGTTGCTGGCATTGGTTTCAATCGTGGCTACTATCGGCCGTGACATCGTCTGAAGTTACCGATCCATCGAGCTTCGTTCGTTTCGAGTAAATCCATCTCACCATGGTGGCACATCCAACGCCTCCAAGTACGCAGATGACCAAAACTGCCGGCTGTCGATATCGAACTGATCCAATAAAGATCACGTGCAACAATGCGAAATAGACACACGGCATCGCAAACAACCATGCACCTATTTGTGATCGGCATTGCCACATGCCGATCACTGCAAAACCCATGATTGCGCAGTAGCCAATCGCTTCGAGCCACCTCACGGCGTCGCTGCCAAGTTCTCGAGCGATCGGAAGCGGTGACCACGTCTTGAGGAACTTTACCAATCCGAGCCTCGTAGCGTCAGATGAGTTTTCAGAAGCCCACGCAATAGCAGCATTCTTTAATCGCTGATCCAGTCGCCATTCCAAGGTGCTAACAAGTTGATTGCCCGCTAAAATCTCGCGTTGGTCCGCCGTGTTTTGTTCTGCAATGAAAGCATTCACGAAATGCATCCCTTCGTCGCTACTGCCGGATGCACCTGGATGCCAACCGTCGTAAAGACTCGCACCCACCTGAAGCGTGGTTGGAACGAACTTACCGGTCTCCAAGTAATTCCGCACCCACCATGGACTCATCACCATGCTAATTCCAACGCAGAACAATACGCAACTAAAAAACCATCGCCATCCCAATCGATGCTTAGCAAGCGTTCCCGAAGAAGATTGAAACAGGACAATAAGTAGGTAAGAGAACAGAACTGCGGGCCAAAGACTCCAGCTGGGGCGCGCCAAGCAGGCAGCTCCACTGATCGCTCCCGACGAGAGCATCCAGCTCCAAGCAACCTCCCAACGCTCTTGTTTTTTTGCCTGGATTGCATGAGAGATGCAACCTAAGCTGAGTAACATGAGCGGACAAAAAATCGCTTCGCTGAGAATAAAAAGGCTCATTCCGATTGCGCCTGGATAGAGAGCAACCAGCAAGCCAGCCCAAATGCCAACCTCAACCGAAGGCCTCCCAATCGGGTTACAAAACAATTTGTTGGTTAGACGAATGATTATCGCAATACAAAGTGCACCCATAAAGCAACCTGCGATCCTGGCGGCTAAAATTGCCATCCCTGTCGCCCGTTCGCTCGTCCCGTCGATCCAAGTCCACGGAGAAAGAAAAAGGGGATAGAGAGGTGCTCGGAAGACTCTCGAATTCGAACTGCCATATTGATAGGGTAATCCCTGGCCGATCTTCTTTGCCATCGTCCAATACGAATCGCTGTCGCCAAAGCGGAGGAACGTTTCGCCCGAGATAGAGTTTTGCCAAATGAGTGCAGCCATGACTCGAAGCGCGAAGCCGATAGCTACGATAGCTATACAGATTCCAATGTGCCTTTTCATCAGCAGTGCGGGTCTCATTCGCATTTGTTTTGGAACTCGGTTCAATGGCGGCCGTGAGGGTTATCGAGGCATGACTTGGATATCGAGTTCAGGGAGTAAACGATAAACCTTCAATATATCAAGGTAGGGGTTTGCTTCGTTGAAATTGGATTCTCGAATTTTGATTCGATCCAAAGGAATTGGAAATACATCTTCGGTCGAGTCCATTGGCACCCATCGAGCTCCTTCGCGAATCTCGATCCATGCATGGAATACCATCGCCGGAGCCTCGGTGGATCGATTGAATTTGACTCCCATTGCGATCCTCGCAGGAATACCAAGTGCCCGGCAAGTCGACGCAAATAACAATGCATGCTCGATGCAATTTGCTTGCTGGGACCTAAGTGAATTAGAAATCGTTCCAAGCTGTTTGTCGAAGTCTTTAAGTGAAATTCTCAGACTTTGAAGCTCTTGTCGACATGTGTTCGCTTTTTCTGTGTTGGACGTACTGTCGGGTGAAAGCGCCTTGTCGGATGCGATGAAAGCCGCTGCAAGCTTCGGAACTTGAGGATTGTCTTTTGGCACAAACACGGAGGAAGCAAGAGTTCCGTCGTCCACTTTTGTGGCGGAATCCTTATCTAAAAAAGGGTCGAGTTCACCCCCGTATTTGAAAACCGTAACCTCAACGGTCGTCGGGTTGGGCGAGTGAATACGCTGTCCTGTTCGGCCAGCAAACATTCGGAAGGGATCCCCGGAACCGTGACGGATACGAAAGGTAATAGAGGCAAGATCGCTGGGGGCACTTGTTAGTCGGTCTACAGGTCCATTGAGCGGAGTGGAGACGAATTCGATGGCTCTTAGGTCGGCGATCGATGCAACGATTTGAGCCGCGATCGGCTCCGTTCGAAAGGAAAGGATGTCATTGGCTTGCACGTAGGACTTAAATCCCTCACCCCTTTTGTCGACCCATAAAAGTGATTGCGAACCACTTTCGCCAAAGATCCCAATATTGCGGACTTCTAATAGCTCTTTGGATCCACCGAACAAGGTAGGGGTCATTATATAGTCACCGGCCTCCAATCGGCCATCGATGATTTTTCTGAGGATTGGGTCGAAGTACTTCAGCTTCCTAGTTTCTCTTGGTTTCAAAGGACGTCTAAGCATAGACTGGTCTACAGCAAAAGGTCCTCGGTAGTCCTTTCGCCATTCGATGTTTACGGAATAGGGTTGACCATTGTCGTCGCCCGAAAGTTGCAATACATCTTGGATAACTTTTCCTTTAAAGGACTGTTTGTTAGAGCCCATTTCTAGAGATCCTTCGAAGGTGACTAGCTCACCGTTGTCTCGTTCGATCGTCATGACGTGAATGCGTTGTTCCTGTGATTTCCCTTTTATGGAAACCCGCATCCGACTTTCCGCTTCCTGACGAAAATTGCTCGTGCCATAAGCTTTCTGAACGTCGATTTTTCGATAAAAAAAGCCAACAGGACTGTTCCCCATATATTGAACTTCCCATGTTTCGCGAGGCAACTCCTCGGCGGCTATCCACTTTTGCTTTAGGTTGTTTTGGTTATCGACGGTATTCGTCGGCCTGGTAGGCCGAGTCGTTTCAGTGGCCGAATTCGTCTCCATGGCCATATGCGAATCGGGGGTTTTGTCGTTGGGAACCGATTCGTCGCCGGACAGTTTCGACGACTCGTGAACGCCTGGAGCGACCTGAGTTTCGCCCGGTTTCATGGGATTTGGATCGACTCCTATTTCCTGCAACACTTTTTTTGTCGCTTTGTCTTGCTCATCTCGCGTTCGCTCTTTGCAGCCTGCCAGACACGCCAGGATGGAGACCAGGAACACAAAACTTGGGCTGATGGATCGAGTATTCATAGGGTGCTTTGATTGAGTCGTGCCAGTCGCTTTCCTCCATAGTAATCCATTTTACGAGATCCTCGAACAGCGCCACCGAGACTAGTCAGGTTGTATCGATTGTACCAGCAAGAAAACGGAGGGAAATAAATCAAAATTGGGAGGCTCGTTGTTGAGGTGACCTAATCTTGGTTGTTCCTCAATGGACTTTGGGGAACGCAACCTTTTCGTTTTGAGACAGCCAATCCCTTTTACCCTAGAAAAGCAAAAGCTATTCCTATGGGCAATGCTCCCAAATTTCAATCCAGCAAACCAACTACTGCGCCCGAGTCAACTCAGCGCTCTAGTCCAACGTCAAGCTTTCGTTCGCTGGACGGAGATGATCTGGAAGCTCATATGGGCGTATTCCGCTACGGGGCATTCGATCTGACGGATGCGATTCGCCCGTCCTACGATTTGCAAGTAGTACCGCGTCAAGGTTTCCGCCACGATTCTTACACGGATCCAAAAACCAACATTCAAGTGCCGGTTATCATGGCTTCGGCTTCTCGTGAACGCCTATTCGAGTTATTCATGGATTTGATCGACTGCCTAGGAGACAAGGTAGACCTGGTCTTGGAAACGAGTCACAGCGGGGCTTCCGATGAGCATCAAGACCTGTACCGAGAACACATCGACATTCCAGTGCTCAAGAGTGTCCTGTACGATTTCGAAGAAATGCTCCTCAACGATGGCTGCACGGGTATTGCAGTTCTCAATCATCGGAAACAACAAGAAGTACAATTCGACGAACACAAAATGTTGATTTGTTACGGATCGCCTCTCGAGTCGTTTGAAAAAGTGCTAATCAAACACGACGTCTACCCGGATGAACAAATTCGATTTATTACCGAGGCAGAACACGTTCACAGCAGTACAGACATCCTTGCTAAGGAATTTTCCAAGTTGCAATCGCGTCTCGGTATCGACTTCGAATACGTCAACGACGACGGCATGTCATTTGAGTGCTAGCAAGCTGGATAGGGTCTCAACAATGCTTATGGGACAATGTAACTAAGGCCACGCAGAACCAAGTGCTCTACAAACTCGGCGGGTTTTTCAATATGTGGAATGAGCAAATGTCCATCACCACCCGACACGATCGCTTTAGTATCTGCGCTGTTAGGATTCTCGCTTCGGTAACGATCGACCAGATGGGCTGCACCACCAACCAGCGCAGCATTGACTCCGGCCGAGATAGCTTGTTCCGTACTCTTTCCTGGCAAGATGGGACGAACATCCACCGCGTGATTGCCGAGCCAGGGTAGCAGATCCGTTCCTGCGGCAAGCAATTGGAGCGAAAGCCCCAAGCCGGGCATGATCGCGCCTCCACGAAAGACGCCCGATTCATCCACCAAGTCGACCGTGACGGCTGTGCCGGCTTGTATCACGATGACAGGCCTGGGTTTGGATGCCGTATCGTTGACGTAGCGATACGCACTGTACGCCGCAAGCAATCGATCGATTCCAGTCTTTTCAGGTGCGATTACATCGATACTCATTGAAATATCGGAATGCGACACGACCTTGAGTTCAGACCGCAAACCATTCGCTTTTAAGCTCGCACGCAATTGGTCCAATGCACGCCGCTGAACGCAAGATACCAGCCATGATTCATTTAGGAACTCACTGAACCGAGAGACAAGCCAATCGAACGCTGGGCTGTCATCTAGATTGCACCAGCGTTGGTCCGGTGCAGTTTCTTGTTCGGGAGATGGTTTCCTAAGTGACGCGACTGCGGCAGCCCAAGACAGTCGGTAGACTGTTTCGTCCTTAAAAAACCGACCGACTGCAACACGCGATGCTCTTAAACCGCTATTGCCAATGTCGACCAGGATCATGGTGTGGCGGTTTCAAGTTCCGCGCTTTGTTCTGCAAGTAAAGCAGCAATCTTCGTGACAAGTTTGTTTAGTCCTTGGCCCGTGACTGCACTGATAAGGAATATGTCTTTTCGGCCTAAATTTTCACACAGCATCTCATGCACAATCTCAGCATCTGGCAGTTCGGCTTTAGTGATAGCCAGGATTTCAGGCCTAGCGGCCAAGTCGCTACTGTATTCCGCAAGTTCTTTGCGAATGGCATGATAGTTTCCGATAGGATCCGTTTGATCCATTGGCATGGGCTCAACGAGATGCACTAAAATACCAGCACGCATGATGTGCCGTAAAAAGTCATGGCCGAGACCAAGTCCTTGAGCCGCACCCTCGATGAGCCCAGGAATATCTGCCATCACGAAGTTGCGATCGATGTCGACGGAAACCAATCCAAGATTTGGAAATTTGGTGGTAAATGGGTAGTCGGCTATTTCAGGTCGTGCTCTTGAGAGTCGGCTGAGCAGTGTGCTCTTTCCGGCGTTTGGCATACCGACAAGCCCAACGTCGGCGATAGCCTTGAGTTCGAAGATCAATCGTCGTTGTTCGCCGGTACCGCCGTCCGTGGTGTCTCGGGGAGCTTGGTTGGTGGATGATTTGAAATGGGTATTGCCCCAACCGCCTCGACCGCCGCGGGCCGCGATAATTTCGTCCCCTGGATTTACGAGATCTCGCAGGATCATACCTGACTCTCGGTCCAGCAAAACCGTACCTGGCGGAACGACGAGGATCAAATCCGCACCGCTCTTTCCATGGCAGTCGGACCCAGTGCCAGGGGTACCGTTTTCGGCTCGCCAATGACGTTGATGAGCAAATTGAACGAGCGAGTTCACACCAGCTTTAGCGCGAACAATGACACTACCACCGCTACCACCGTCGCCTCCGCAAGGGCCGCCGCGCGGTACGTGTTTCTCACGGCGGAAAGCCATACAACCGCTACCACCTTTTCCGGAGATGGCTTCAACTTCAACGCGGTCAACGAACATAATAAAAGAAGATCTTGGCTGGAACCTACCGTAGGACGGAACCCGTGTCCCGTCCGCAATGAAACGATTGAGACTACGGTCCCAATCCACTATTGTCAAAAGCAATGTGCTGAATTGCTAAGCAGATTCAGCGATTCGAACGTTGATGCGACGACCTTCTTGATCGAAGTAAACATTACCCTCGACGAGCGAAAAAATCGTGTAATCCTTTCCCATTCCCACGTTGCGTCCTGGGTGCCATTTCGTACCGACTTGGCGAATGAGGATATTGCCAGAAATAACTCTTTCGCCACCAAACTTCTTTACGCCGCGACGTTGTGCGTTGGAATCACGACCGTTTCGCGTTGATCCCTGACCTTTTTTATGTGCCATTTAAATGCCTGTGCCTAACTACCTGTGTCGAATCGGATTGTCAAAACTAGCTAATTTTACGCCGCTAACGCGGGTCGAAAGTCTAGCGGTAAATCCACTGATAATCAAGGCGTTCTTTGAGGTTAAACTGCTTAAGGTAGTATTCGACACGGTCTTTCGTTTCGAATGCTGGCAACCCAAGCAAAATCCGATCTTTGGACTCGTCGATCGCATCCCCAGGTCGCCAGAAATAGATTCGGAGAGTCTTGCGGTCGAAATTCTTTTTGCCGTCAGAATCGATGCGAATCTTATATGCGTTCGTGAGCCCACGAACGTCCATTGCAAAAAAGTCTAGTCTTGGATCGACATCCGTCCAAGTTGCAACACCCCAAACCGATGCGTCCTCTTCGGGTGTGCTGGCAGAAATATTGATCTTTCCGATTTGAATGTGGTCGTAAAGCGGTTTTCCAACACGTTCTCTGGCCGCTATTGCGTCCATAGCCGCCGGCAAAATCTGAGCGTCCATGTTGATACCGCGCTCTTTGCTAAGCAATGAAAAACGGGGCAGGAATCGAACCGAGTCAACCCGAACGTTGGTTGGCGCCTCCGGCACATCAACACCTTGATTTACGTCTACATTGGGCGACAGGTCCTCACCAATGTAACGCACTTTGTACACGAGGTACCAAACCACTTTTCGCTGCAATTTCCCACTTGCGGTAGGGATATCGACTTCGATAAATCTCGCTGGCTTGAACGAAAACTCTAAGCCCCAAACGTCGTGACGAAAAATAACATCTCGCGACAAAGCCAAGAGCGTCTCGCTTGGAGAAGCAAAATGGGGCTTTTTTTCCGGGAAATCGGGAGCCGACCACTCGAGTTCAGGATGCTTGTCGACGAAATCCAGATCGAAAGGGCCCAATGAGGTGTCCTCCGAGTCTTGGTCAGGTGCTACGATCGTCAAAACCCCACTAGCAAGCTTGCGAGGCGCAATGCTTCGAGTGGTGGTCCCGATCGCTGAATCGCTCGCAGAGGTGCTCTGGGCGCGAACGTATCCGACATCGATTGACAGGATCGCTGCGATCGAAATTGATTGAAAAACCCAGGTTTTCACAGTTTGTTGTTCCACACGGGAGCACACGAAGGAAAGTCGGCGAACTCCGATAGTAGACCAAGTTCCCAACAAAAACATACCCGAAGTATAATTCGAGGCGGTCACCCGCGCAGTCGAAAAATCCGGGATAGTGGAATTTTTGGAATTCGAAGAGAGGAACAGAAAGGTGGAGCTGAAAAAACAGATGTTTTTCGCCAGTCCCCACCAGTCCTTTTATTTCTTTCGGTGCCGGATCCTAGCACGCATTCGCCTCTTCTTACGACCAACCTTACGACGACCTCGACCTGTTTTCTTTACACCCACGAACAAATGCTCCTAAATCAAAGGCGAGAAACATGTGTTTCCACCAGGCAGTGACAAAAAACTATTCATGTCGTCGCTAAGACTCAAAGGATCGCCGCGCCAACCAAGCCAAGTAGCCTAACACAAAACGTTGCTTTTTGACAAGTGCATGCGGGGAGAATGCTACAAGTTAGGTCACAACTACTCTTGGGTATGCAGACCGCATTCGGTTTTCGCTGTTCCGCTCCATCGCCCTGCTCGCTCGTCCTCTCCGAAGCCCACCGCTTTGGTGCAAGGCTTGCATCCGATGCTTGGGAAACCCTCATCGTGCAGCGGATTGTAAGGGATTTTGCGATCCAGGATTCGGTCCCAAACCTGTTTCTTGGTCCAATTTGCGAGCGGACTGACTTTAACCAAGTGGAACTTCTTGTCCCAACCGACGATGGGTGCCAAAGCCCGATCCGGACTCTGGTCTCTACGAATGGCACTCGCCCAAGCATGCATTCCGCACGCCGCTTTTTTGAGAACGGTTAGCTTACGATCCCCGCAACATTGGTTGGGATTGATGACATAAAGTGGCCCACCGTGCAACTTTTCGTATTCAGAAACCGTTAATTCCGGCTTAAGCAGCTCAACTTCAATTCCATATAAATCGGCTACCCGATCTCGCAACGCTAGCGTCTCAGCGAATTGGTAACCCGTGTCCAAATTAAAAACCCAGGTTTTAGGGGAGATTTTAGATAACATTTCCAAAATCGTCATTCCTTCTGGGCCGAACGCGGTAGCCATTGTGAATTTGTCACCAAACCGCTCGATTGCCCATCCTAAAATTTCTTCCGGAGTTGCTGCTTCAAAACGCACGCTTTGCTCTGCCAAATCAGCAAGGACATCCGGAGTCGGGAGAAGTGGCGGTTTAGCGGCCTGAGAGCCTATAAGTTCGCCGTTTGATCCCTTCGGCTCGCTAGATTCATCGTCGTGAAGTGGACGCGGCCGCTCGTACAAGGTGTTTCAATGCAGGAAAATGAGTTATTAGCCTAATAGGTTTGCAGGGCCTGCTTTTCAAACAGACCCATGCCTTGCGTGGACGAATAATACAGGCGGACAAGTCCACCGGTCAAGCTGAACCAAATCGGCGCTGACGAACGCATCGAGTTCCTGTACGCTGTCCAGACACACCAACAAACAACGTATCGAGTCCAAAAAATATGCCTATTTACGAATTCTACTGCCCCCCCTGTCACACGATTTACAGTTTTTTTGCTCGATCCATGAATCACGCTGTCGCGCCGAAATGCCCAAAATGCGGTCGTAAAAAGCTCGAAAAAAAGATCTCCCGTTTTGCTATTTCTAAAGGTCTGACCGAAAGCAGCAGCACGCCGGACCCATTTGAAAATGTCGACGAAAGCAAAATGGAACAGCTCATGGCGGAAATGGCACCCCATTTGGAGGAGGGGGGCGATGGCCCAGAAGACCCTCGCCAAATGGCCAACGTCATGAAGCGCATGTTCGAACTGACTGGAATGCAGCCAACCGGTGCCATGCTGGAAGCGATGAAACGCATGGAAGCGGGAGAGGATCCAGATAAAATCGACGAGGAAATGGGGGATGCGTTGGACGGAGACGGGGACCCCTTTGCCGCTCCTGACACCAAAGGAAAAAAACTATCCCGCTTCTTCGAGGCCCCCAATGTTGATCCGGAATTGTATGATCTGTAATGCTAGCAACAATTCGAATACGCAAAACAACAAAACAATCGACCGTTCCATTGAGCCTGGCTGGCTCATCGATTCGCCCGAACGCATGCTCTCGTGGGGACGACAAGCTGACCGGAGCTCCAAAGCGGCAATCACTCTGCGGCAATACATCTATATGCAGATGGCTGCGTCGGACCTGGTTCTCGATGAGGAAGCTCGCCAACGAGTGGACTTGCCCGAGGGTCTCTTAGCGAACCTAGGGGAAAAGAACCGTCTCCTTGTCTCTGCTCAAAGCTCCGATCGATCAGCGCATTGAAGCGTTTCTTGCAAGCCACTTCGCGGAACTCAAGCTCGACTCGCCATTAAAATTGCCATCCATGACATTGGTGTTGGACCATCATGGACACGCAAGGCAACTAAGCCTTCCCGACGGAGGCGAACGCTTTGAAAACGAATGAGTCAGCTCCTACCGCGTAGCAAATGGTGTCCTCCATAAACCCCACGCCGATAGACGAACCACACAAGGAACGTTTCATGTAACCGAAGGTGGGCTGCCGATTGCAGGTGACAAACGAAGTGTTCCCAAAAACGCCTTTGACAAATTGTTTCAACACGCCGTAACACCGCCTGAATCGCTGTTGGAATTGCCGTTCACCCAGTCTAACTCGATCCCGGCCAAGACCTTTGTGTCACTGTTGGTACGTCCATTGGTCTGCCCGCAAGTGCCAGGCTATTGCGAACACAAATCGATGGAGATCCGGTTCTTCGCACCCGGCGGCCTCGTTGGCAATCTCGGTAGGACAGTCGATTCACGCGAAATAACTAAGCATCAAATCACCTTTAGGCATGGCAGCCAACAAGAAACTTCCGCGTGAACCGACTGTCCCCCCCAGAAGTGGGTTCGTTGGTACGTTTTTATTGGCCGGTTGCCTAATTGAAAGTTGGAAGCGATACTTCCCCAATTGGACGTTCGGAAATTATCTTTCAAAATCCGCTCCGAATTCCGACAAATCAGATCGCTACCGGGAAGTAGTACAGCTAGAC
>CAMDKL010000083.1 GCA_945900945.1 Pirellula staleyi DSM 6068 | reverse complement strand
GATGCGCCTTGGACTTGAACGTACGATCCTTTGACGAATCGTTCCGCTAATTTTTCGTCGGCGTTCCATCGCATGGCAGAAATGACGCCGGTTCGATCTTGCAATTGCATCAAGAGATAGAGATTGCCTTGCCGATTCGCCCTGAGCTGTCGATCCGCGATTCGAAAGGGGGCGTCGACTTGCATTTGCGGTTGAATTTCGCTAACAAAGAGTTTTGGCATATTGGATTGGCAGTCGAGGATGTGTGTGCAATGGGTAAATCGAAACCTCTAAAAGATAACGTTCATCCCGTAGAAGTCTACGTGAGATACCTAACTGCTTGCACTTGCGTAGCTTTTCAAGGCTCTTTGAAACACCCATCTGCTCAGAAATACTGAGGCAATCGTTGCCAACGGTGCGAACAGCATCAATCCCCATTCCCAGGCCTGTCGTGGTACAAGGGGCTGTGCCAGTAGTCGGGCTGGTACGTTCACCACTACCAATATCGGAACAGCAAAGGTGAATGCATACCAAAGCGGAACCCCCCAGCCTGATTGATAAATCTCCATTGGATAACGCGAAAAGTTGGTAATATAAAACCAGAAGTCGTAGAGACTTTGATTTCTCCCTAGCCAAATGCTGGTTGCAGCCAGGCAAATCATCAAACTGTAAAGCATCACGACTCCACAGACGATATATGCAAAATACAGAATCATTAGCCCGGGGCCGACAGTCCAAGCGGGTTCGGTTCGGAAACTCAATTGCAGCATAGCATAGACCAAAATAATCAGGCCTAAAAAGAAGTTGCTGAGAGAGGACCATTCCACTTTGCGAAACGAGATCAAGAATTGCGTGTCGATTGGTTTGAGCAATGCAAAATCTAGTCCGCCTGTTCGGATCAGCTCACTAAATTCTTGCGCATTTGGCATCAAGAACGCTTGTACGAGCGAATTGATCAGCCAAGTTGTGGCCAGAAAAACGTAGAACTCATTACGGCCCCAACCGGTTGCAACGCCGATCGATTTGACGTGATGAAACACGATCAAATAGAAACCCAAATTCATGAGCAACCACGAGACGCTGGAAACGCAATCCAGCAAAAAATTGCTTCGAAACGACATGTCCCGAATGAGGCTGTTCCGGGCGAAGGTGACAAACACACCCAGGTAGTTTGGTTTGTTGGATTGCAGCATTGTTAGAACTAGGTAGTCAGCGTTTATTGCCCGCCCGCCGCTGCGCGGGTTAAACAGGTTGCAAGTTGATGTTTAACCGCTCGAGGCCCTAAAGCCTCGAGCGAGGACGACTCGTAAACGTCCAGCGAACTCGATGGTAGTGTACTTAGAGGAATCGTGAAATGGCCCGCCCGCCGCTGCGCGGGTTAAACAAGTTGCAAAAAACTGTTTTTGGTACAATCGATACGACAAAGACCTTTAAACTACCTTACTGACCTGAATCCAATCCGAATGCCGTTTCCTCGATTTCTAGTTCCTGTGCTTCCCAACCAAGGCACCGTCGACTTGCCGACCAGCGAAGCTCACCATGCTAGTCGCGTGCTGCGGTGTTCGAAAGGCGATACCGTTGTCTTGTTCGACGGGCTAGGAAACGAAGCTCTCGCTACCATTCAATCGATCGACAAACGAACTGTGATTGCCGCGATTGATTCGTGTGTGTTCGCTCCACGCGATCATTCCGGTCGTCTTCATTTCGCTATCGCAATGCCGAAGGGAGATCGACAACGAAACACGATCGAAAAGCTAGTTGAGTTGGGGGTCGACTCCTTAAGTCCGCTGAATACATCGCGGTCCGTAGCCGTTGTGAACGAAGACAACGCCGAACGGCTCGAACGCTATGTCGTGGAGGCCTGTAAGCAATGTGGTAGAAATCGAATCATGAGCATCCGTCCATCGCTGAACATGAGCGACATCAGGCTTTATGCGGATTCCATTGCTTTGGACATTGAACCAAACGCTACCGCGATTTGGATTTTGCACCCGAAAATTGATGGTCAGACAGCTTACAACATTCACGAAGCCAATTCTTTTGCTAACTGCAATCAGAAGTTGCTTTTTCTCGTGGGCCCAGAAGGAGGCTTCACGGACGAAGAGGTGGTCCAAGCAGTTCGGCAAGGCGCACGCATATTATCGCTTGGTGAACGCATTCAAAGGGTCGAAACAGCCGCAGCGACGGCGGCTGTGCTCGGCCATTGTTGGTTGCCGAAATAGTTAAGCATTAACAGTGTTAAGCGATTCTTGATGGTCGGTTTCCATAAGTTCAAGCAGACTATCGGATCGTTGGAAACATCTAGCGCGATGCCCGTCACAAACTTTGCGCCTTCGCGTGCGGTTTTTTTGGCTCGCAAAGACGCAAAGACGCAAAGAAAAAAGGTAACCTTCCAAGGCCGAATGCCGTGAACGGTTATGTTATTTTCTCATGCGTGCGGCCACATACTCATCAATATCGATACGACCATCTTTGTTGATATCGGCATCCGCAAACTTGATGGTTGTACTTTTGAATTCCTCTGGGGAAAGGAATCCATTACCATCAATGTCTTCTTTCTTCAATCTTGGTGCGGCCCATGTTCTCATTGCCGCTACCTTGTCATTTGGCGGTGCAATACTGGGATTTGGTGTTTGAGGCGTTGAGCTACTTGCTACCTCGGCTGTGCTAGCCACAGCTACGCTTGCAGTGCTGCTCGTTCCGCCAGGTATGAACCCTTTCTTCACAGCGACCAAGCACTCCTTCATTGTAATGAATCCGTCCTGGTTCGAATCAAATCTTGAGTAGTCCTCGATGACGTCCTGGGTCCATTTCTTGCTGAACTCGAACATCGAGACTTGACTGTCGGTGTTGACATCGTTTCGAGTAAACCACTCTGGCAATCCTGCGGCAGTTGGCACCTTACCTTCTGCATCCGTGACCCGGAAGCTCGCTCTTTTTTCAAACAAATTCGGCTTGTCTTTAGCAAGTTCTTCTTCATTGACACGTTTATCACGAGACTTTTTGGAATTCGAATCGTCTCTACGTTGGCTTGGCGATTCGGGCTGGCCACCGCTTGCCAAACGGCGCGCTGCTTGACGAGCAGCAAGTTCTTGGCGAGAAAGTTTTCCGTCACGATTATTATCGTATTGCATTGGAGTTCCGGAAAGACGCGCTTCCTTAATCTCATTTTCATCGAGATATCCATCTTTGTTTTTGTCGTACCGCTCCATCCGATCGTCAGCTTCCCGCATGTCGCGTTCGTCGATAGCAATATTAGCCTTCTCGCCCCCAACACCGAAGCCGGGCACAGGAACTTTTTCGACTGCCTTTTTACCGAAGCCGGGCACTAACGAGTTTTTTTCCACGATCGCGTTTTCGGAGTCCGAGTAGCTAGATCCGTATTCTGAACTAGAGCTTCCGCTCCGCATCTGCTGAAATGACTCCGTCAGCAGCGACATAGGAATCGGCTTACTGATGTCAATTTTTGGATTGCTGCGAGCCATGCGATCGAGCATGAACCTAGCTGGCCCTTGAGCTTCGTCCGGGTCAAGCATTCCGTTGCCATTGGTGTCCATGCGTGACAAAAACGAAGAGGGGTCGAATCCGCCTGAGCTGGAACCTCCTCGGTCGCCACCACCGAAGCCGCCACGATCACCACCGCCGAAACTACTGCCTCGATCGCCGCCGCTGGAACCGCCACGGTCACCACCTCCACGGTCACCACCGCCACGGTCACCACCTCCACGACTACCGAATGACATGCCACCAGGTGATCCGCCAGGGCCGCCAAACCCGCCTCCGCCAAATGGACTTCCGCCAAACCCGCCTCCTGGCGGTTGTGCAAACGCCGAAAGCGAAATCAAAGCTAACCCAGCAAGGGCCACAGCAAGGAAAAAGATGTGACTAACGATCGAGTATTTCATTTTGGTTTCAAACTTTCGATTTCGGCTGACTCGCAGCCAATCCCAATGCGATAGCGATCACGGAGCGATCGACCGCAATCCCTATGATTTTAGCCAAGTGGACAGTGGTTTAGTAGTCAAAACACACAACAGTCGGTTTTGTTTCCATTCATCCCGCAAAAATTTGGGCACTTGGTTCAAATGCCTCGACTTGGTAGCATCTTCGGCTATGAATCTTTCACCCATGATGAAGCAGTATGAAGAAGCCAAAGCGGCCAGCGGAGACGCAATTTTGCTGTTCCGGATGGGAGATTTCTACGAATTGTTTCACGAAGACGCAAAAACGGTCGCTCGAGTCCTCGGCCTGACTCTGACCAGTCGGGACAAAGGCGAAAACCCCATTCCAATGGCAGGTTTCCCGTACCACCAACTCGAAGGCTATCTCGCCAAACTCGTACGCCAGGGGTTTCGCGTTGCTGTTTGCGAACAAGTTGAGGACCCGGCCACAGCCAAGGGACTGGTTCGCCGCGAGGTTCAGCGAATTGTTACTGCGGGAACGCTGACCGAAGATGCTTTGCTGGACCCGCGATCCGGGAACCTCCTTTTAGCTGTCTTTCATCCAGCCCCAGGCAAAGCGGGATTCGAACGCAATGCGTGGCTCGGGCTCGCTTGGGTGGAGCTGTCCACCGGACGCTTCGAAGCTGGAGCTTATCCCGCGCAAACCGTTATGGACCAAATCGCAAGGCTCGAGCCTGCAGAGGTTATGGTCCGCGAAGATGACTCGACCCTTTCCAAAAGCGATCTTGAACGCTGGCCAATCACTCGCCGACCGTCCTGGCAATTTGGAATTGAGGAGGCTCAGCGAGTTTTGCACGAGCATTTCGGAGTGATCGATCTGTCTGGCATGGGTTGGGACACGCAAAGCGATTCCAAAGACAGCGCCAACACCTATGCGCACGACTGCTTGGCGATCAGCGCTGCGGGTGCTGCCATGGCTTATTTGCGAGAAACTCAGAAGACCGCACTCGATCATATTCAACAACTCCAACCAGCGCGTTTGATCCGTTCTCTGGAAATCGATTCAGCGACTCGCCGCTCGCTGGAGTTGACGCAAACGATTCGGACGGCCTCTCGGGCTGGGTCGTTGCTGGAGGTTTTGGACCGCACGGTCACCTCGATGGGCGCGCGTCGACTTTCGCAGTGGCTCTCCTCTCCGTTGGTCTCCAAAGAGCAAATCGAATTGCGTCTGGACGCTGTCGATGAGTTGGTTCGGGACACGCGTTTGCGAGCGTCTATCCGAGAGATGCTTGACGAAATATACGACTTGGAGCGATTGCTTGCCCGAGTCGCAACCGGTCGATCGAGCCCCCGTGACCTCAAACAAGTCGGTCGGTCTCTGGTCCAAATTCCCAAGATCAAAGCCATCCTTGAGGAGCGCGCTTCTTCGCGATTAAACCAGCTTCGACAGCGAATCGATCTTTGCCCAACGTTGCGCGAGCAGCTGGATGTAGCGTTGCAAGATGATTGCCCATTGCTTGCTCGGGATGGCGGCTTCATTCGTCCTGGCTACGATCAACGACTGGATGACCTGAGGCAATTGGCGGCAGGGGGCAAAGAATGGATCGCTCGCTACCAAGCGGATCAAATCACATCGACAGGTATCCCAAGTTTGAAGGTTGGCTTCACCTCGGTCTTCGGCTACTACTTAGAAATCACCAATACGCACCGGGACCGCGTCCCCATCAACTACATTCGCAAGCAGACGCTCAAGAACGCCGAACGCTACATTACACCTGAATTAAAGGACTACGAAGAGAAGGTTCTTTCGGCAGATGATCAAGCCAAATCGCTCGAGTACGAACTGTTCGTGGAGTTACGACAAGCGATTCATGCGAACACTCAGGCTCTGCAGATGAATGCAAGTATTCTTGCCGAATTAGATGTATTGAGTTCGCTGGCCGAGCTGGCGGTCAAACAGGGGTATGTCCGCCCGACGATGACGGACGAACCGATTTTGGAAATCTACGAAGGCCGACACCCAGTTCTGGATGCGACGCTGGCAAAGGGGACGTTTGTACCAAACGATGCTATGATCGGCGCCGAACACGGTAGCGTGTTGATGATCACGGGACCTAACATGGCGGGCAAGAGCACTTACATACGGCAATCGGCCTTGCTATTGGTGCTCGCACAAATAGGGTGTTTCGTCCCTGCTCGCAAGGCGACGATTGGGATCGCAGATCGCTTGTTTGCAAGAGTGGGGGCCAGTGACGAGTTGGCCCGTGGACAGAGTACGTTCATGGTGGAAATGGTTGAGACGGCTCGGATCCTCAACACGGCCACCGAACGATCACTGGTAATTCTGGACGAAATCGGGCGAGGCACGAGCACTTACGATGGTTTGTCGTTGGCGTGGGCGATTGTGGAGCATTTGCACAATCACAATCGGTCTAGAACGATGTTCGCGACGCACTATCACGAACTGATCGATTTGCAAAAGTCGCTGCCCGGCGTTCGCAACTGGAACGTTGCGGTCAAAGAGTGGGATGACAACGTGGTCTTCTTGCATCGCATCGTTCCAGGAGGAGCGGACAAGAGTTATGGCATTCACGTCGCGCGATTGGCAGGCGTACCTCGCGATGTTAACGAACGGGCCAAAGAGATTTTGAGCCAACTCGAAGCAAATCATTTGAATCAATATGGCCAGCCCAATATTGCTCCTGCAAAGAAGAAGTCAGGGCATATCCAAATGACACTTTTTCAATGGCAAGAAAACGCAGTTATCGAAAAGTTGAAATCGCTCGACATCACGGCCATGACTCCGATGGAAGCGATCCAGCAACTGGAGCAGCTCCAAAAGCAAGCTCTCGATACATAGCATCGCCCGTCAAGAGCAGGTAGGAAAATGGAGGTAGGAAAATAGGGGAGTACCTGTTCGTCATAATTTTCCTACCTCCATCTTCCTACCTCTTTATCCGCTGCGAGTTTTAACTTTGCCGACTGGGCACTCGAAACGTAACGTCGCCTGGCAACGTTACGTTGTTTTCTTGTCCTTATTCACTTGCTGGCTGCCCAGGAAACCTGCGAATAGTTTATACCAATCGCTGTAATCGTCTTTGACGACCGCATTGAAATCTTGCTTGGATAAGAACAACTCCAGTTCCTCTGGTTCGGCCCATGCGAATTCAAACGTCTCTTCAATCCGATCCGGTCCATGAGTATAGGAAACCACCGATTGCAATGGCCTCCACTGTCCCGACTTATACTTCTCCCAACTTGTTTTGACTCCATTTATTACTTGCTTGCCAGCTTGATCGACAAGAAAGACTCGTACTGATGTAGGCAAATACCCACAGCGCGAGTCAAAAATAATTTCGCGACGACCAACCGCATTTTCCTCTCTTCCAAAACCATTCCATTTGGAAAGTAAAAGCCCTTTCGTTTCCGTTTCTGACTTTAGTTTTAGTCGCGTGACCCACGTCTTCAGGACTCTTTCCAACTCGGAGTTTCGTCCCGTGGTCGGGCGGCTGACAGACATCACAAGACCGTACGGATCAATTTCCTGTCCAAGATCACTGAAATAATCTTCCGACTTACTTTCTGCTCGCAATCCCGTTAGCGGATCAGGTTCGATCGTTTCAGCCTTCTTCATTGGACGATTCCGCGTTTCAATGCTGTAGGATCGCCGTCGTTCCAATCCGCGAAAAAGAAGCGATTCAGATCGCCAAGGTATCGGCGGATTGAAAACACCATCGTATTCATAACAAAAATATTTGAGTCTTTGCTTACTTGATTTTACAGTCATCCCACTTGATGAAAGCTCTTTAGTTACACCCGTAGATTCATTAAACAAAACGGTCTGAGCCCGAAATCCAACCGCGAACGAATCCACAAAGGTGTCGGCCTGAACAAAATAATCGTCCAGTTTGTCCTTCGCCGATTCTTTATCGGAAAGGCTTTCAAACTGTGCCAAAGCAGTCGAAATACAACTACTCACCAAAAAAACAAAGAAAGTTGCTCTCATAATACCGTCGATCCCAATAGGCCAACAACTCAACCCAGAACGAAATGGACTAAACAGCTGCATAAATTCATTCGCTTAATCTAGACAACAGGGTAAATCAGTATTGAGAACAAAGAAATATCTTGGCATGTAACTCCAATTAGCAGCATTTTCTCGTTCACAAACACAATACTCAAGATCATTTGGATCGGGAGTAGTAATAACGCAATTCCCCCAATACGAACAAATGAAAGTGCCGCCATATTCGGGTTCGTATCCAGTTGCAGATGTCCCAAAAATGTACATGACATTAGCCCATTGAAAACCGAAGTCAGGTCCTTTGACTCTGAAGTCGCTACAGTTCGGAAAGGAACAGTCATAGTACGTTCCGCCATCGTCACATGTTGGGCGTCGTTCCCTCGAATCCAAAACAGTTTCCATTCATACACTGCCCACATGCCCAATCTCCCATTGAAAAAAACATTCCAATTGCAAGTGTCGCACCGATGATATTCTTCATTTGCGTTAGTTTCTTGTCAGCTGACTAAGTTACTTTTTAAAGTACACAACAACCGAACCGCCAAGCACCCATTCCTTTTCATTCCGATCGTTCGAGATTTCAAACTCAAAGATCATTTCTGAACTGGATTCCTGTGCAGTCACATTCCACGGGCGTTCAAACTCGAAAACACCCGAATCCTCGGATCTACCTTTGAACGAACCGACTGTTGAGGGCTCTTTTTCGTTAGCGATTCCAGCCCTTGCTCTGCCTGTCGATCGTAACACATTCGCTTTACTGCCAAGTAGATACAATCGAAAAGGTTTATTGCTATTCGTGTCCACGGATAAAGTCGACGGAACGAGGACTGGCTTCGGTCGATGCTTTATTTTCAGACCGACGGTCATTAATCGCCCGCCGGCCTGAATATTGACGACCAACTCTCGCGTCGACAACAACTGCGTCGGCTTGTAATCCGGCGACATCGCCAATTGAAACCAAACTGCTCCAACGCTCTTCTCGACCGCCGAAACTATGAATCGATCGTCGCCAATTGAAACGTCCGCGTTTTCCAAGCTGATCTTGTCCTGAAGACAGTTGATCTCGATTAATCGCGAATCGGCAGACTCATTCAGATCGAATACTTTTGGTACTACTTCAAAGATCGGTTTGAT
This sequence comes from Pirellula staleyi DSM 6068, assembly GCA_945900945.1. Taxonomy (GTDB): domain Bacteria; phylum Planctomycetota; class Planctomycetia; order Pirellulales; family Pirellulaceae; genus JBKCUI01. The sequence goes on along the minus strand of CAMDKL010000083.1, from coordinate 16,526 downwards.
ATCGCCTTTCAACGAAATGTCTCGTGTTTTGCCGTCTTTGTGAATCAATGCTACTTTGGAATGGAATAATCCAGGCCCATCGCGTTTGACAGCAAACAGAAGCTCTCGGATGATATGCCCATCTTTGGTAATCGGTTCGGAGAGTTTTGCCGTCGTGCAACTACACGAGGGCTTAACTGATTCGATGGGACTGGTGGTTGAATCGCATGCGAGTTGTACACGACAGGTCATCAATTCAGATACAAAGAAATCGCCAATTGAGATCGTATCATCTGTCCCGACTAAAACCGTGCTGAGCGTTCGAACCTCAGTCCTGCCAACGACATTAATTCGTTGATCACCGACTGCTTTTACGTCCGCACGATCTTGGCTCGACGCATTGTTGGACGACAGTGAAAACACCAGCAGTGAAACTAAGCATCTCGTGATACCGTACTCCATAAAAACGTCGTGCAAATAGGGCATCGCTATTTTCTCGTTTACCTACAGGGGATCGTGCGATTGAGTCAGTACTTATCGCACTTTAACGACGATGGTTCTTCGGTTATTTCGATTCGCAATTGACCGGATCCATCGGGCCGAAGTTTTATTGTCCTCTATTACTAATAAGCACCGAATGCGCTCGCAACTTGCCGGAAAAATCGAAATTTTTCAAAATAGTCGAAACTAGCTGATCAACTCGGGCGTTTCTTTCTGATGACTGATGACTGATCTGACCTATCGATAATTCGACGAGTTGTGTCCGTGATTACTTTGCGCATGCCATCCAATACCTTTGTTGTCACTCCGAGCTTGTCCGCAATTTCGAGATACGCCGAGCCTAAATTTATGTGCTCGAGGACGCTTCGATTTTGTGGTTCTAAGCAATCTGATATCACACTCAGCAAATCGTTAGTTTCCGCGATTCTGTCGGGACGATCCGACTCCTTTTTATCGGGCAGGTCTCAGATTGTCTCGATCTCTATGAATTCACTCAGGCCATCTCGCTTTAACCTGCGAGCATCCCGTACGGCATTTTTTGCTTGATGATCCGTTATCGTCCAGCAAAGCGGGATTGTCTCACTTCGATCGATGTGGACGTCTTCCACGCGATCCCGAAGTGTTTCTAACAGCTCAAGTAAGATCATGAGTTTCAACTGATCACAATCAATCGTTTCTCGAAGCGTTTCCGGTATAAGTCGTCGTACCCAACTCTGAACCAAATTGTCGTGAGCATCATAAAGCTCGTACTCAAATGCACGACGTTCAGGAGTCACTTCGTTCGTTCGATCGGGTACGATCGATTCCGATTGATCGCAAATTGATTTGCAAGTCATTCTGGATTCCCTCAAATGTCAACTCGAGCAGTTGCAAAGATCTGGTGGTCCGCTACGCGACCGTCAAGCAATTGAACAGAGTGAGTTCAGAAATCAAGTAGGATTTTGAGCGATTCAAAAAATACGGGACCGAGTTTTTTAGATTCATCCGCTTCCGATCGTTTTCATGCTTGAAGGAAAACTTTTCGGACTACATTTCCCCGCTATAGCTCCCGGGAAAAAAACCAGGGCATTACGCTAATGACTCCGATGAAAACACGAGGGTGTAGTTCTTCGACCAACAATTTCCTCGCTTGCGCCGCACGAAGAACCTCTCAATTCGGGACTAAATATACTCGCTCGGACTTCAGTGTTTCACCAGCGTAGCTTAAGCACGCTTGAATGTCACACGATTATGTGGTCCGGTCGGCTACGGTGCACGCTTGAAATAATCCATAAGCGGACCATAGGCGTTGAATGCTTGACGTGGCTTTGCAGGATGCGGCGGGTTTATTCGCCCCGGCTACGATTTTTTTCCAATTCGTGGAACGAATTATTTGGTAGGAAAATGGAGGTAGGAAAATTTATGACGAACAGCTGCTACCTTATTTTCCTACCTCCATCTTCCAACCTCTTACTGTCCGCCTTAGCTATTGGTGATGGTTGTTAGAGAGACTGTATGGCGAGCAATGTTAACCCAGTGAATTGATCGCAAGGGTGAGCACGCGAATAGCCGTCGAAGCTGCGATCCATAGTCTGACGTCTCACCGTTCATGGCGGTAAGACGAAATGCGGTATCAGCGGTCACTAGCTGAAATCGCTGATTCCCCAACGCCAAACGATCTCGTTCAAGTGGTATCATTGCTTCTACGCGCTCGGAGCCACCAAGCAATGCAACAAGAGCCTCTTGGTACAAGGAAAGTGTTAGTGATGTTCCCCAGTCGCGACATAGACTGATCACCAAATCTAAAAAATCGCGACTGCCCTCATATCCCCCTTCGTCCACTCCAAATGCTCGCCGTTCCGCTGTTGTAAATGGCGAGTTTACAAATCTAGATTCAACCGACCTAGGTCGAAAGTTCACCAACTTGCCATGAGATAGATCGAGCAAAAGCAAATATGTCAAGAGTTGCCCTGCATGCTCATCCGTGATCGCCCTAACCGTTTTTAGTTCGTATACGGCTTTTTCGGCAACAACCACATCCAAAAAAAGTGACTTCCGGAAGACTCCGTGCGAAAGATGAACGGGAACTTCCCGCATTACTTCAATTCCACTCCCAAGCAGCCTTTGTGTGAGGTCCATTTGATAAATTCGTTCGTCGGCTAATCGTCCTAAGCAGTTCTGCGAGTCAAAGGCATGCTTCATCACCAGATAGTCCAACTCTCGAAACTGCTCGGTCGAAAGCTTTGCAATTTGTACCGGACACTCAATTGGCATTTGTTTTCGCTGCTATTAGGTAGGAAAATGGAGGTAGGGAAATATAGAACAAACTGCTCTCATTTTCCTACCTCTTTTTTTACCCTGAGAAAGAATTTGCAACTTTGCCGGCTGGGTAAGAGATGCAGCGGCCCGAAAAAATTTTGAAGTTTTGGCTAAAGTTGGTCGATACGACTCGCTCGCACGAAAGCGAACGCCTTGGGAGGTCCAAGTCGACTACTACGGATGGCGGTTTCTCACTTTTGGGGAGGTCGCGACCTATGTCTATCGAGTTTTTGAATACGGTGATTGGTTGTTTGTTCTTTGGAGTATGGCTAATTGTCGGCCATATCATGACGGTGGATTATTTTTAGTAACTGATTGACGGTCGTAACGACTAGGAATCTACTTAGTCGTTCTGTTCCTGAACTTTGTTGCTCTAACGCTTGACTGATTCCATCTTGATGGCCACCGAAATCCGCCTACCCAAAATCAAGTTCTGCGGCTTGACCAGGACAGAGGACGTCGTAGCGGCCATCGAATTCGGGGCGGACGCCATCGGCTTGAATTTTTACAAGCCAAGCCCTCGCTACGTCTCGCCAGAGACTGCTAGGGGTTTGAGTCAAGCTGCGGAAAATCTCGCTTTGCGAGTCGGCGTTTTCGTAAACGCGTCGCCCATTGAGGTCGATGCGGTTCTTGCCATTTGCCAGCTCGATTGTATCCAGCTTCATGGTGACGAGACACCTGAATGGATAGACTCTGCAGCGTTATTCCCTTCCTTAAAATCGGTATTGTTTATCAAAGCCGTCGCTTGGCGTGACGTGGAGGAGGACAGACAGAGGGTTTTGGCATGGACGCGAAGACATCATCCACGCTTGCTCGGACTTTTGGTGGACGCCTATGACCCTATCCAGCGGGGTGGAACAGGCAAGATAGCTTGTTGGGATTTGCTTTTCCCAAGACCGGAAGAATTTCGGAATACAACGATTTTGTTGGCCGGCGGTCTAACCCTCGAGAATATTTCGCAAGCGATTGAAATTGCCAAACCAGACGGGGTAGACATTGCGTCAGGAATCGAGACGGCTCCAGGACTCAAAGATCATTCAAAAATGCAAGTAATTGCAGAGGTTGCCAGAAAAATGATTCGCTAAATTTCGTAGGACCGGCTGCTAGCCTGTCTTGACTGCGCTATGACGGGCTAGAGTCTGTCCCAGGGTCCGGTGGGCATTTTTGGGAAACCTTGTTAAACTAAAGATTGAAATTGGGGCTTGGTCGCAAACGGAATGGCTTGAGTCCCGGCGGCGGTGCTGCACGAGATCCATAGGATCGATTGCAACACTTCGCTTTTTGTACCTTTGAACAATTTGAATCGGTTTGCCCATGAGTTTGGACCAATACAGTTTCTGCCCTTGCGGCAACGGAAAGAAGATCAAGTTCTGCAAATGCAATGAGCATTTTCCAGAGATGCAAATTATTCATCGTATGATCGCCGGCGAACAGAATGTCGCGGCCCTGGATCGCATCAACGTCAACCTAAAGACGCTGCCATCCGAACCGTGGCTTCTGGCAATGAAATCGGAACTCCTGTTGCAATTAGGCGAACTGGAATCGCTTGAGGAAACCTCCGCCAAATTCATACGGCTCCAACCCGACAATCCACTTGCTAAACTCTACCGATCGCTGGTAGCAGTTGTTCGTGGCAACACCGAAGAGGGAGCAACATTGATGTTGCAAGCCATCTCGGATGCCACCGAAGCATTGCCTCCGTTGACGGCTACCGTCGCAATGAATCTTATGGAGTCGATGGGCCAACGAGGCATGATATTGCCGGCGTTGCTCCACTGCGAAATGCTGCTCGACATGGGTGGCGACATGGTTCGGGTCGCGTCCAGTGCTTACGACTCTCTCGTTTCGCATTCCAACTCAAATACGCTTTCGCGAGAATCGCTCCCTTCTCCGATTGAAGCTGAGGATGCACCCTATTCGGAACGATTAGCCGAAGCCAATGCATTGGTCGGCTCCTATCGCATTTCGACCGCCAAAACCAAACTCGAGTCGATGCAACGTGAATTTGGATCTCAGGCTCCGATCCTCCAGGTATTGCTGTATTGCCAACTGATGCTGACCGACGTGGAAGCGGCTGGAATGACCTGCCGCAAGATTGCCGACATCGCTTCGTTGCCTCAACCACAACGAATCTATTACCAAGCCCTCGGTTACGATCTGGCCCCTAAAGCGAATGGGGTTGCTGTCAACGAAGAGCTCTGTCAGTACGTGATTGAAGACAGCGAATTCGAACAAAAGTTGCAGGAGAACAAACACCTGTTGCCGATTGCGGTCGATCAACTCAAAGGCTTGCTCGAAGCATTTCTGAGCGAAGAAGTACAACCCAAGCTTGCATTTGTCAGCGTCGAGCCCGTGCTTCAAGAACAGTTTTGCGAGCTGGATGCAGCCCGCACGGGAAGCTGGATGGCGTACTATGGAAAGCAAACCGACAAGCCGGCACGACTGATATCGCTCGAACCACCGATCGGTGCACGTCGAGCGATTTTGGAGACGACCAAGAAGGAACTCGGCATCGGTTCGCTCAATCGCGAGCTGTTAGAAAAGATGCCGTCCTCCTACTTATCGCAGGTCACCGCTTCGATCATGCTTCGCAAACAGGTTGCACCGGAACGACGGTCGGCACTCAACGATGCGACACGTCAATTGGTGCTCGACGGATTCCTGGACTACCCGCAGGAATGTTTGTCCGGCAAATCTCCTCGCGAAGCGGCCGGCAATGATTCGCTGAAGCTCAAGCTGGCTGCATTGCTATTGCATTGGCAAGGCTCGGGGACATGCTCGCTAACGGACAATCAATTCAAAGAACTCCACCAGCAACTACACCTGCAGGTGCCGAAGATCTCGGCCTCAGAGGACGTTTTCGACTTGGTTGGCGGTGCAAGTTATTTCTGGACCGACTTGAGCGATATCGATCCCAACAGCCTGATCCAGTTAATGCAGTCGGCGTTGACGCGAGGCGTCACTTCGATCTACGAAAATCTCGTTCAAAAAAGTGAGCAGATGCAATGGCCTGACGAGTTCAAGCTGTCTGCAGAATACACGCAGCTCAATCTGAAAACGCGTACCACTAGCGACCCGGATGAAGCGGAATCGCTTCTGCGGCGGATCGTAGAAGCTGGCAAAGAGCTTGGTGTGCCGATCGGGAACGCTGTTTTAGAGCGAGTTGAGGTTCTGAACATGCTTGGCCGATCTGGGGAATCACGGCAGTTCTTGGAGCAATCGCTTCGAGACAATCCCAACGATCCGGTTTTGCTCCAATTCGTCCAGACTGCCATGATGCGACATCAGCAAGCACGCGGTGGTCGCCCGGAAGCGGCCATTGCTTCGAGCTCTGCACCTTCATCTGGACTCTGGACACCAGGCCAATCTGGGGAACCGCAATCCAGCGCAGGGGGCGCATCAGGCGGTGGCAGCAAGCTTTGGATTCCGGGTATGGATTAGGATATGTTGGTTTAATTCACATGGATGGACAGGATACGGAATCTTTTCCTGTGCATCCTGTCTATCGATGTTCTATTTTTGGGTCCAAAACGCCTTCGGCTAATAGGAAACGAAAGCAGGCCGGCGACAATTGCTACAGATCGTCAAATGGGAGATCCTGTTCGCTCCGCTCCGCCATCCCTGCCTTAAAGTGTTTGCGGCAAACAGTGACGTACCTTTCGTTGCCACCAATTTGAATCTGCTCGCCGTCACGGACCGGTTTACCGTTCGCATCAATCCTTAGGACCATCGTTGCTTTTCGTCCACAATGACAAATCGTTTTGATTTCATTGAGGGTGTCAGCCCAGGCCATTAGATGGTGACTGCCTTCGAACAGATTGCCCTGAAAATCTGTTCTCAAACCATAGGTCAATACAGGGATATCCAGGTCATCGCAGACGTCGCTAAGCTGCCGCACTTGTTGCTTGGTCAGGAATTGAGCTTCATCGACCAGCACACAATGGACTATCTGCTTGGCATGTTCCTTTTGCACACAACGGAACAGATTCTCGGATGGCGAAATAGCAATGGACTCCGATTGCAGTCCAATTCGAGAACTCACTTTGCCGACACCAAACCGATCGTCAATTTGCGGCGAGAACACGAGGGTATGCATGCCGCGTTCTCGGTAGTTATAACTCGATTGGAGCAGGATCGTCGATTTGCCCGCGTTCATCGTTGAATAGTAAAAGAAGAGCTTGGCGATCGATCAGACCCCTTCGGTGGTCTCGATAGCCGATGGTTTGGCGATCGAAACAAAAATATCGTGCAACGAAGGCTTCACCATCTCAAAATGCTCGACGTCGCCCGCCGACATCAGCCATTGAAGTATTTCGGGGCGATTCGCATCCTTTGACAATACAAGTTCCTTGTGTCGACCGCGATCGATTTGATCGAGCACACCTGGGATGGACGGTGGGAACCGGTCTCGATTCGAAAGACGAACTCGCAATCGCGGCTCGCCATATTGGACGGCAATGTGCTCCATGGAATCGTCGACAACTTTTTTGCCTTGAAAGATCATGCAAACCCGGTCGCATAATTGCTCGGCCATCCCCATATCATGTGTGCTAAAGATCACCGTGGTTCCAGCATCCCTCAACCGCAATACGGCGTCACGGAGCACCTCCATGTTGACCGGATCGAGTCCAGTAAAAGGTTCATCGAGAATCACTAATTGAGGATTCGCAACGACGGCGCTGATGAACTGGATCTTCTGAGCCATCCCTTTGGACAACTGATCGATCCGTTTCTTGTGCCAATCATTCGCACCCAGTTCTTTGAGCCATCGCTCGATGCTCGCATCGGGTCGTTGCATTCCTTTGATTCTGGCGAAGTACCGCAGAACACGCTTTACAGTCATCCTGCGGTACAGCCCTCTTTCTTCAGGAAGATAGCCGACACGATCATCGGCACATTCGCCATGATCATTTCCCAATACCGTTACCGATCCCGTATCCGGTTTGTAAATCCGCAAAATCATTCGCATGGTGGTGGTTTTACCAGAACCATTTGGGCCAATGAAGCCGTAGATCGAACCCGTCGGAACCGACAAATCCATAGGAAAAACCGCTTGATGGCTACCGAACCTTTTTGAAACTCCATAGAGTTCAACAGCCAGCGAATTCATTTGGGAAAAATTGGGTAAGTAGGTGGTAGTGAGTTCATCCACTATGATAAGGTGGAGGGTGTCCGAGTATAACAAGTTTTTCAGTACTCAACCCGTCCCCAGATTCATCACCTTTTCAACAGCGTTTTATCCTCGAGGAAAATCAAATGACCCATTCTTGGCAACTCCGCTCGCACGATTCGAGCGACAAACTTTACGTTCCCACCCATTCGCTCCAGCGACGTGCATTCTTGGGATTGGTTGGCGGAGCCTGCGCTGCTGGAGTTTGCCATCCATCGTCATTCGCGGTCGATCGATTCGAGCGACCGGTACCAGGCCAGCTTCGACTGAGTCTGGCCGCATACTCATTGCGAGACCAGCTAACAAAAAAAACCGACGGCATGGATCTATTCCAGTTCGTTGACTTTTGCCGAGAGCAAGGGATCCCGGGTGCCGAACTTACCAGCTATTACTTTCCGAAAGAAGTGACCAGCGAATACCTCGTTGAGTTAAAACAGCACTGCCATAGGCGAGGTATTACCATTTCAGGTGGCGCAATCCGCAACGACTTTTGCCAAAGCGACGCGACCAAAGTCCAAGACGATATCGAACAAGCGAAACGTTGGATCGACCACTATGCCCTATTGGGTGCACCGGTGATTCGGATATTCGCCGGTACCCAGCCCAAGGGAGACACGTGGGATGCGACAGTCAATCGGTGTGTGGAAGCCTGCGAAATATTGGCTAAGTATGCATACAGCAAAGGAGTTTATTTAGGTTTGGAGAACCACGGTGGCGTAACCGCCAAAGCGGAGGGCATACTGGAAATCGTCAACAAGATCCAATCGAAGAGCTTTGGGATCAATTTTGACTCAGGCAACTTTAGTACGTCAACTGACCCCTATGCCGAGTTAGCTATGATTGCACCGTATGCAGTCAATGCACAAATCAAAGTCGAGATCTCCCCAATGGGCAAACGTCAAGAAACGGACTTGGCCCGAGTCTTGAATATTTTGCGCAAGGCTGGCTACAGTGGCTGGGTCGCGTTGGAATACGAGGCGTCCGAGAACCCGATGATTGCCATCCCAAAATGGTTGCAAAAACTCAAAGAGTTAATAGGCTAAACAATCCGTCAATGCTTTGAGCCGGCAACCTCGAGGCGTGGAGTCAGATTGAATTTCACGGTATCGAGACGACGACACTGCGACACTCACATTTGTTAGCCAACGAATGAATGCAGTCTACAGCTGAGGTGTATACTTTAGTTTCATGGTCTGCTTCATGACCTGTTTCAAGTCGAGTGCTGGTTTCGCTGGATCAACGCTAGGTCGCACTACGTTTAGGGTCATTTCTTGCTTGAATTCCGAATGGTCGATAGAACCTCGAGCGTTGTCGAACCAGAGCATACCGCCCGAATCTTGGCTCGTGAGTTTTAGTCCAGAATTGTTTGTCGCATCGGCGACTTTTACCGCCGTTGTCGCCTTGATTCGATCGAGCACTTTCCCGCTGCTATTTTCTTCCCCTAGGTACTGGTATGTAGTGCTCACAATCAACTCGCCAAAGGGCGGCATGTCGAGTTGATATTGGGATGTCCAGTTTTCGCCGACTTCGATTGACTTCGTCGGGAACTGGAGTGAACCGTTGACGGCAATTTCACGCAAGCCTGCTTCGCTGAGTGCCCCGGATCCCTCATTTAGTTTTTTCGAGACATCCACTGGAATAATGACTTCCGTAACTTCTCCGTTTGTCTTTGTTTTGACCACAAACCGGGCACCTGCCAATGGACGAATTCCTTTAGCCACGGATTCACCCAACCCCGTGAGTGAATTGTTGTCGTTGGTATCGATTGCGAAATTTCCAGCGGAGGACTTCAAGTCGAGCTGAACTCGATTGATCATTTGTTCGATAGACGCGATACCATCCGATGAGATCTCCCTAACGGTCCATGTAACATTCGTGGTTTGGATCGATTGCGTTTGATTGGCGGCCAAAGTTGCACTTCCTGTGTTCTCCATTTGGAGGCTGGTGTCCTGTTCGATCAGAACATGGGTCACACCGTCCTTCTTAAACTTCCAAGCGAGTGTTTTTTGAGCCAAACACATGGAACCTGGCCCAAAAGCAATTAGCGAAAATGCAGCCAGAGCAATGATTGGTCGCAAATAAACTCGTGAAATCATACTTGGTTTCCTTACTGGATAGGACAAGACTTATCCCATGTTATAGTATAAGTGGGCTCAAGCTGCCAGAATCGTAGGTTATTTGCTGCCGATGCAGAACAATTGGCTTGAGCCGAGATTTATCCCAGTTTGCTTCTTCTTCCTCGCTTCGTTTGGCAAGCACTCGAAATGGGACGCCGGTAGAAGGACCAATTGTCACGTTGCGACGCTTCGGACCGACAGGTTTCGAATCGACTAGTTGAAGCTCAAATCGCTTGAGAATCGTGCCGAGTACAATCGCCATTTCATACGATGCAAAGGCAGCACCAATGCAACGTCGGTGCCCTCCTCCAAATGGCATACACTCAAATGGCGAATGACTTCGCCCAATAAACCGATCCGGGCGAAAGAGCTTGGGCTCGGAATAAGTGGCTGGGTTATGGTGAGCCAATACCGTAGCCGGAGCCACTGCCACTTCAGCTGGTAACACGTACTCGCCTAACTGCATCGGCGTTTTCAATTTACGAAGTGTCTCGGTCAGAATTGGGTGGATGCGCAACGTCTCCTGGACGGTTGCTTTCAAATAAGGTGCGGACGCCAGACTCAACGGTGACTCGTCACGGAGCGAATCCAGCTCTTGCCTTAGGTTTGCGAGTGAAGTGTGATTGCGATGCAAGTGATAGATAGCCCAAGTCAACGAAAGCGCCGTCGTCTCATGCCCTGCAAACAAAAAGGTCATCAACTCGGAATAGATATACTCGGGAGTGATCGATTGGCCATCCTCGTAGGTTGCCTCACAGAGCATCGAAAGAATGTCGTCTCTTGGAAAGTTGCATTGTTACCGTTTCTCGATGCCCTTTTCCAGTAGTTGGAATAGCTCCTTTTTTGCTCTCGTCCATCGATCCCATGGACTCAAACCCAAGAACGGCACATGCGTTTTGCGAGAGAAGAATAACAACGGACTGCTGCTCGCGACAACCCGCCGACTAGCGTCCGTGAGCTGAGTTGCCAGTTCACGATCATCGCCTCCAAAAATAGTTCGAATGAGATCTTCACGACCGGTGACCACAACAGGACCGTTAAGCGCATTGAGCAGAAATGGATCGCCATACTGCTTGACCCAACCCTCGAGCACCGCTCGCGGATTGCGAATCAGTTGGAGTGATTGGTCGCCACGAGCCGGGCGGCAAACGGATTTCGGTGTGAGCAATCGACGAATCGACATTAGGCATTACTGGATCATTTCCCACATTCCAAGTCGTAGAACACAACGAGGACTGTCGATTACACATCCTATTCGCCTGCGAATACCATCGGTGCGACATTGTGGCCTCCCTCCTCAACACCCACTTACGTTCATCGGAGTGCAGACGCTAGAATGGAAAGTCCGCAGCGCTAGAGCAGTTCTTCCACCCCTATCCCTCAGAGGATTCTATGATCCATTCATCTCGCGTTTCAAGGCGTCGATTTCTTCAACTTACGGCTGGCAGTTCGGTTGCATGCAGTTTTATGGGTTCCGCCATTCGAGCCAAATCCCAAAATGACAAGCTAAACCTTGCATTCGTCGGCGTAGGTGGACGTGGCGGAAGCAATTTAAGCACTCTCTATAATACCGGTTCTGTCAATGTAGTAGGGGTCTGCGACGTCAACAGCCAACACCTCGATAGAACCGCAGAGCGACACCCGCGAGCGCGACGCTACACCGATTTTCGGCGACTGATGGATGAATTGACAGACGTGGACGCCGTCGTTGTCAGCACGACCGAACATACGCATGCATTCGCAACGCTACCCGCTTTGCAACAAAAAAAACCTGTCTATTGCGAGAAGCCACTGACTCATAACATTGGTGAATCGCATCGCATTATGCAAGCTGCCAAAGAAGCGAATGTAGCAACTCAGATGGGGACCCAGATTCACGGGATGCCTAACTACCGACGCGTTGTCGAATTGATTCAATCCAAGGCGATTGGTAATGTTCACGAAGCGCATGTTTGGACATCGCGAGCCTGGGGACTACAGACCAAAGAGGACTCCGACGCGAACAAAGATATCGTTTTTGTATCCGACCGACCTGCTGAGTCGATGACGCCACCCACCAACTTGGACTGGGACATGTGGATCGGCCCGGCTCCATTGCGACCTTATCATGAAGTCTATTTCCCCGGTCCGAAATGGTATCGATGGTGGGACTTCGGCAGCGGAACCATGTCCGATCTCGGTAGTCATATGAACGACTTGCCTTTCTGGGCGCTCAAGCTCGATGCACCCAAAACCATTGAAGCCATCGGCGACAAGCCGCATCGCGAAATTGCTCCTGCGTCGATGACAGCAGTTTATGAATACGCTGCCCGAGGCGACATGCCCGCTTGTAAAGTGTCTTGGTATCAAGGAACTCACAAGCCTCAAATATGGAAGGAAAAGGGTATTCCGCAGTGGGGCTCCGGAATCCTTTTTATTGGCGACAAAGGGATGGTCCTTTCCGACTACGACAAGCACGTGCTGTTGCCCGAGGAAAAGTTCGTTGACTTTGTTCGCCCGGAACAGTTCATTCCGAACTCACCTGGCCAACACCAAGAATGGTTGCTCGCAATTCAAAATGGAACTCCGACGGGGAGTCCATTTAGCTATGCGGGTCTGCTGACGATAGCCAACCATCTTGGGAACGTGGCATTTCGATCGAACCAAAAACTGGAGTGGGATGCGACGAAGCTTCGAGCGACCAATTGTCCGCAAGCAGATGAGTTTATTTCGCGAACCCCGCGCGCCGGTTGGTCGCTCGCGTAGCGCATTGTCCAGAGACTGGCAGACCATCACGTCGGCTTCGAGGATAGATGATCGTGAGTCGGTCGGATGCAGGGTTCGGGAAGCAGAGCTTCCAGAGTGTGCGTTCCCAAGCCGGAGCTTGGGAACGAGTGGACGTCCTCTGTTATATTTCCAAGAACAGTCGCGATGGATCTTCAATCACGTCTTTGATCGTCTTCAAGAACGATACCGCTTCACGACCATCCACGATGCGATGATCGTACGTCAGAGCCAAGTACATCATTGGTCGAATGACAACTTCTCCGTTCAACGCGATCGGTCGATCTTGAATGGAGTGCAGCCCAAGAATGCCGCTTTGAGGCGGATTCACAATTGGGGTCGAAAGCAGGGAGCCATAGATGCCGCCATTGCTAATGGTGAAGGTACCTCCCTCCAAATCGTTCGGCATCAGTTTGTTGGCCAGAGCTCGCGATGCAAACTCGCCTATGTTCCGTTCAATGTCGGCGAAGCTCATTTTCTCAACATTTCGGAGAACAGGCACCACCAGCCCCTTCCCACCGCCAATGGCTATCCCGATATCGCAGTAGTTACGATAGACGATGTTGTTACCACGAACTTCTGCATTTACCGAAGTAAAACGCTTTAGGGCCTCGCAGGCAGCTTTGGCAAAGAAAGACATGAAGCCCAGTTTTACACCATGCTTTTCATTGAATGCGTCCTTGTACTTCGTACGCAATTGCATTACGGGTTGCATGTCGACTTCGTTGAACGTGGTCAGCAACGCTGCATTGTGCTGTGCTTGAACCAATCGAGTTGCAATCGTTCGGCGGATCATGCTCATCGGCTTGACCTCTTCGCTCCGATTCGGAGGGCCCTGTTGCATTAACGATTGCGTCGAAACTGAGGGCGATGTGGTCGGAGTTGCTGAGCTAGTAGCAGGTATTACGGAATGAGAAACAAATCGAGCTACGTCTTCTTTGAGCAACCGACCGCCAGGGCCGGTTGGCGGAACTTGACCAGCCGAAAGTTGGTTGTCGCCAAGCATTCTTTGAGCTGCCGGCATTATACGCGTCCCTCCGACAGGTTGTGGCTGCGTTGAAATCGAAACAGTCGGTTGTGCGGCAACCTGCGCTGGAACAGGAGCCGGTGCAGATGTTGGAGCAGGTATGGCAGTCTTGGGGGCAGGTTGAAAGGACGCGATCACATCGCCAACCGCTGCAAACTCCTCACTCTGCTTCAGGATCTTGAGCAAAATTCCATCTTCCGGTGCCGAGATTTGGACCGAAGCTTTCTCTGTTTCGAGATCGACGAGGTCGGTACCCGCAGCCACCCAGTCCCCCTCTTTCTTGAGCCATTGTCCAATCTGGACTTCTGAAATGCTTTCGCCAACGGACGGAACGATAATTTCGGTCATGGGAAATTAAAATAAATTAGGGGGAAATCTGGAGTCATCGACTCGATAAGGCAACCAAAAGCATATCGCAATCGTGCCTTGGTGTCATCCGCATAGGAATGAGTACAATCGCGGTTTCCCAGGTTTGTTTCAAAAAAGCCTTTCCACCCGTTCTCAGCCGATTCATCGGGCGATTCATGCCAAACCAGATTGACACAGTACACTTGACACGATTGGGTACTTCCGACTTGTACGTCAGCCGAGTAGGGCTAGGCTGTTGGCCAATGTCAGGGATTAGCTCTCTAGGAATCACCGATGAACTATCCATCGCTACGATTCACGCCGCTCTTGATCACGGCGTCAATTTTTTCGATACCGCGTACTCGTACGGTTACAACGGGCGTAGCGATCGGGTGCTAGGCCAAGCGTTGCGAACCAACCGCGATCGAGCCGTCATCGCACATAAAGTCGGATCCCACTGGGACGAAAAAAAACAACGCGTTGTCGATGGCAGGCCCGAGACCCTCTTCTCACAGGCTCAGGAATGCCTATCACGCTTGGGAATGGACCATGTCGATGTTATGTACCTGCACACACCCGATCCGTTGGTTCCAATCGAGGAGTCAGCCAACGCAATAGCGGAGATATGCAAACGAGGTTGGGCTCGCTACGCGGCTGTCTCCAACGTGAATCTTGAGCAAGCCACCCGTTTCGCAGCAGTATGTCCCGTCGTTGCCATTCAGCCCTATTTCAACCTGTTTCAGCAAGAGGCAGTCCGCGAACTGCTTCCTTTCGTTTTTCCGAACAATATCTCACTGGTTTGCTATTGGGTATTGATGAAGGGATTGCTATCGGGTCGGTTAAAACGAGACCACGTTTTTGATCCTGCAGACCGCAGGCTATCCTACCCGATCTTTCAGGGCGAAGCCTGGCAGCGCGCTCAAAACGTCCTTGACAAACTTAGGCACCTCGCAAATGAACTCGACTACACGGTCGCTCAATTGGTAGTCGCATGGTCGCTCACACAACCTGGAATTAGTGTCGCGTTGTTGGGAGCCAAACGCCCCGAACAAATCGCCGAGTCCGTCCAAGCGATGCATATCAAGCTCGACGCAGAGGTGATCGAACAAATCAACGCATTTCTGTAGAACAACCTCGAAATCCATTTTGAGACTCCGAGACGCTCGAAAGAAGATCGAGGCTGGGATTGCAGAAGCACCGTTTGGACGATCCGCATGGATGATTGGTGACAGATCGAAAATCAAACGATACGATGCTAAACGAAGAAGTGAATTTATCGTGAAAACATTTGTGGATCGGATGCCAATGGAAGTTCCCTAGCTTGAAAATCGCCATGAACTACCGAGTATTGGAGAGCAAAATGAACTGATCCGGATTCTCGCGAGCAAGAAAGCTGCCCACCACAAATCAGAATTCGGATAATTCTTGACGCCACTACCTACAGCGAGGTTGATGGCATCAATGGTCCAATGCAACAAGTCTAGGATTCGAATTCTTGATGCCGGAGCAGGAGTCGGTTCATTGTTTGTGGCAGTAGTGGAGCATCTTACGAGTCAACAACGATTACCTAAACAAATGGCTCGTCTGCAGAATCTGTGGGTAAAAAGCGCTTGATATAGCTCCGCAACAGCGTGTTGGATTTTTCGCATTGAACGAAAAACAAGCCGACATGATCGAATTAAGCCAGGGGCTACCGAGGCAGCCCCTGGCTTGTTTTCCGACTTCAGCGGCGCTCGAGTTGGTTCCCACCAGCGTATCTGAAAGTGCTGAGGGAGCGAGCCCCCGCAACGCTAAACATTCTCGATCGTTTCCACATTTGCAAGAAATTTGGGGAAGCGTTGGACAAAGTTCGAGCGGAGGAAACTCGCCAGTTAGAAGCCGATGGATACGAGCCTATTTTGAAACACTCGAGGTGGTGCTTGCTCAAGCGGCGAGAAAATCTGACGAGCAAGCAGACGGTAAAGTTGCGAGAGTTGCTAAAGTACAATTTGAGAAGCATGAAGGCGTACTTAATGCGCGAAGACTTCAATCGATTCTGGACGTACACATCGGCAACCTGGGCATCGAAGTTTTTGCGAGACTGGTGCATGCGAGCAAACCAATCGCAAATCGAGCCGATGCAAAAGATGGCCGCCACGTTGCTCAAGCATGAGCCCCTTCTGCTCAATTGGTTCGAATCCCAGGGGTTATCTTCAGGGGTTGTGGAGGGCTTCAACAACAAGGCGAAATTGACCATGAGAAAAGCGTACGGTTTCAAGGAGTACGAAACCATTAAAACAGCGTTATATCACCAGCTCGGGAATCTTCCTGAGCCAAAAACTAC
>CAMDKL010000082.1 GCA_945900945.1 Pirellula staleyi DSM 6068 | reverse complement strand
AATCTGGGTAGGACAGTCGATTCACGCGAGATAAATAAGCGTCAAATCACCTTTAGGCGTGGCAGTCATCAAGGAACTTCCGCGTGAACCAACTGTCCCACCCAGAAGTGGGTTCGTTGGTACGTTTTTATTGGCCGGTTGCCTTACAGGTTTTATCGGTTTGGTTTTCAAGAACTGTTCCGATAAAACTTCACTGATGGTCGCCTTGCTAATCAGACTGTCGCTTACGCCGCCACTATCAGCCGAAAACCGGGAGACCCCGAATGTGGACATCCGCTCACTTAACCAATCGTGCGCGGTTACTACCGCTACCTCGTTAGGTGTATCTTGATGGAAGAATGAGAACGAACTCACGTTCCTGCTGATCTACAATCAATTGTGTTTGTTCGCCCATTTGAATGGCGAGCAACAAATCGCAATGAACATGAGATTTTCCGCAAAAAGAAGATTGGAATTCAGAATCGAACGTTTAGTTACTCTTTTTCGAATTTAATCTTTGAAGGTAACGTTCTCGATCGTTGGCTTCGCCTTTTCCACTTACCGGAATGCCAGTCTCGTAAAAGATTCCTGCATTCAAACCGAGGGCGGGCAGTTCACGCCTAGACTTCTCAATCGGAACAAAGTTCTGCGCCGTTTTTCGCATAGCATCTGCGATTTGTTCATCAGGCTGATCTACTGGTACTTCGGCGACAACCTTTCCACCCGCACCAAAGATATCTGGCTCAATCATGACTACACCGTCAGTAATTGACGATCCTTTAATGTTAGGCAGTTCATTCATTGACGACGCCGTTGCATAAACGAAACGGCCAGTAAAAGTTTTACTCCACGCCAATGCGGCTACTTTCCTTTCGAGTTCTTGTTGTCGATCAGGGGTTGACGCTAACACGAGTATAAGCGGTTGATTGTCTGCAGCGGCAACGATCAGTCCAACCTTTGCGTTCAACGCAATCGGAAGCGCAAACACAAAGTGAGTGCCGTTTGGCTAGCGCCCTGCGGCTAATGAATAATCCGGGCTAGCTCGATCGGCAACTTGCAGCATTAAGCAAGAACTGCCAGACCAAAAGATTCGATGAGGTCCTTGATTTCTGACTCCCGCAGGCTTCGAGGTCACCCAGCTTTCTGCGATTTCTAATAGGATGGGCTTCCGGTATACTATGCCGTTCATAAACACCAAATCGCGATCCAATCAAACAGCCATGCTCAAGTTCAACGCGTTTTATCTCGTACTTTTAGCTACTCCATTCCCGATGGCGCTCCCTCCGTTGCTCGCATTAGCTCAGTTGCCAACGGGCACAACGGACCTACCGCCGACACTTGCCCCTCAACCCGATCGCGCGATGACAGTCCGTTACCCCACAACAAAAGTCATTCCACAGTCGGACAAGTATCATGATAAATTGATCGACGATCCATTCCGTTGGCTCGAAGACGTCGATTCCGTGGACACCAAGGATTGGGTTGTTCGGCAAAACGCTGTGACCTTCGAGTACCTCAAGTCCGCTGAACAACGAAACGCAATCAAGGAACGACTTACCGAGCTGTGGAACTACGAACGGTTCGGCTTCCCATCCAAGCACGGTGATCGCTATTTGTTTACCCATAACAATGGCCTTCAGAATCAAAGCATTCTCTACGTCGCGGATAGTCTCGAGGCCCCGCGGAGAGTTCTTCTCGATCCGAATACGCTCGTCACGGATGGGACTGTTGCTCTCACAGGAAATGTACCAAGCGACGATGGCAATCTGTTGGCATACGCCCTCGCAAGCGCAGGCAGCGATTGGAATACGTGGCGTGTGCGCGATATCGCAACAGGCAAGGATCTAGACGACAAAATCGAGTGGGTAAAATTCAGCTCGGTTGCTTGGACGGGAGATAATGAGGGGTTTTTTTACAGCCGTTACGACAAACCCAGCTCGGAGGGTGAGTTTACCGGTGTCAATTACTTCCAAAAACTTTACTACCATAGGATCGGAACACCCCAAGAATCCGACAAGTTGATCTACCAACGTTCCGAGGAAAAGGAATGGGGGTTTGGCGGAGTCGTTACCGAAGACAATCAATACTTGATCATTTCGGTGTGGCGAGGAACCGAGAAAAGAAACCAAATTTTTTATTCTAAGCTCAGTGACAAGTCATCTAGGGGAGCGACAAATGTAACCCAGTTGCTTTCCGGATTTGATAGCGATTACCAATTTATCGGAAACGATGGCTCGCTATTCTATTTCAAGACCGACAAAGCAGCACCCAAGCGACGTATCATTGCCATCGATATCGAACAACCTGAACCAGAACGATGGAAAGTGATTGTTCCAGAGTCGGACGAAACGATTGAGTCGGTAAGTTGTTTTGGAGATCGATTTTTTGTAACCTATCTCAAGGATGCAACGAGCGTCGTTCGTCAAGTTTCGACATCAGGCAAGCAGCTGGCGGATCTGAAACTGCCATCGCTTGGCACCATTGCGGGGTTCGGAGGCAAGCGGACTGAGAAAGAGACATTTTACACTTTCACGAATTACATCACCCCTCCTACCGTCTATCGACTGGACCTCAACGACAATTCCGCCACAACCTGGCGTCAACCGAAAGTTGCATTCGATCCCGCCGATTATGTAACGGAGCGTGTTTTTTACAAAAGCAAGGACGGCAGCCGCGTGCCGATGATCGTTTCCAGCAAGAGGGGTTTGGAACGCAACGGCAAGCTACCAACGCTGCTTTATGCTTACGGAGGATTCAACATCTCCATTACGCCAACTTTCTCGCCTGCCAATTTGGCTTGGATGGATTTGGGAGGCGTTTATGCGGTTCCAAATTTGCGTGGCGGCGGAGAATATGGTCGAGAATGGCACGAAGCGGGAATGCTGCATAACAAGCAGAATGTCTTCGACGATTTTATTGCGGCGGCTGAGTATCTGATCCAGGAGAAATACACCAATCCGACTAAGCTTGCGATCCAGGGTCGAAGCAATGGCGGTCTGCTCGTGGGTGCGACGATGGTTCAGCGGCCGGAATTGTTCGCGGTGGCGTTGCCTGGAGTGGGGGTCCTGGATATGCTGCGATTCCACAAGTTTACGATCGGATGGGCTTGGGTGAATGAATTTGGCAGCAGCGAAGATTCAGAACAGTTTAGGACGCTGTTGGCATACTCACCGCTGCACAATTTGATCGCCGGTAGACGCTACCCGGCAACTTTGATCACCACGGCAGATCACGATGATCGGGTCGTACCGGGGCACAGTTTCAAATTTGCGGCACGATTGCAAGCTTGTCAAAGTGGCCCCAAGCCCACGCTAATACGCATCGAGACCAGCGCAGGCCACGGTGCGGGAACTCCGGTGAGCAAGCTTGTCGATACAGCTGCCGATACTTGGGCATTCGTACTTAAAAACTTCGAAACCGAATAGAGTCTGATGAAGCCGCAGCGGCCAAAGGCAAAACGAACGTTGGCCGATTTCCTAAATCGAACCGACGCTTCCGACTCAGACGATGTGAATGCCGACGATCCGCAGATCGCTTCAACGGCTAAGGAACATTCTGCGCCTGGCCGGATCCGGACGGATTTGCCTGCTAAGACCGCAATGACCACTGTGATTAGAAATGCGAGGCCAATTCCTACGGCCAAGCCTGAGATCGATCCAGTCGAAAAGCAACGGCAACGCGAAGCTCAAATCCACGAGGCCGAACAAATCCACAATGCCGAGCCTACTAAGAAACTCAGCGCAAAACCACGCCGAGAAACTCAGGCTCGAGAGTTGCTGCGAGGTATCACGGAACTACCCGCGTTTCGCGACGCGACCGATAAATGGGCTCTGGGCAATAGCATCTGTTGGGAAGGGGCTTGGCTCGGGGCCGTTGCGCCGATTGCGGCCGGCACTGCTCAAAGATTTCACCGCCCGATGCTGGTCATATTGGCTCAACATCAAGACGCAGAAACTGTAGCCCGTGACCTGGACTTTTTCCTCGACGGCAACTGCCATGTTTTTCCTCCTTCGTCGGATGATCTCGATATTGACTCGCTGCAACAACAAGAAGTCATCCAGAGACTACAGGTTCTGTCGAGACTCGATGCATGCCAGATGTCAGGTGATCTCAAGTCGGAACGGGTTCTCAGTGCGAACGAGTCCATCGATCTCCCTGTCATTGTGACGACCATTCCAGCACTCATGCATCGCGTGCCTAGCCCCCAGCAATTGAGGCAAGACCGCCGGAGTCTAAGTGTTGGTCAGCGGGTCGATTTGGCGGAGTTAAAACGTTGGCTCGCATCCACCGGATATCGAACCACCACGAGTGTCCAATTGCCAGGCGAATTTACGGCTCGAGGGGGGATCCTCGATGTCTACCCACCTGATTGCGGCGAACCCAGGCGCATCGAGTGGTTCGATGACCAAATCGAGTCCATGCGGAGCTTCGATTCGGTTACCCAGCGATCGCTCAATCGCTTGGAAAGAGTCGATTTGATCGCTGCCAATGAAGCGACTAAGGAGGAAGCGTCGCTCTTAGACTATTTACCAAAGGACACGATGGTTCTGCTGAGTGAACCCATCGCAGCACTATTCAACGCCAATGCGTTCAAGGCTAGAATTCCGTTCCCTGAACGATTCCGCGATCCGAACGAGTTGTACACCGAAATCGTTAAGTACGCATTCGCACAAATCACCCAACTCGCAGGCGAGGGCCATCTAGGGGAGTTGTTGCGTATCCCGATAGGCGACGTGCAGCGCATCGGTGGCGAACTTGAGAATATTGCCAAAGACATCGACAGCGCCTTGGGCAGCGACCGTTCCGCGTTAATCGCGTGTATCAACGAAGGGGAGTTGAGCCGACTGAATGATTTAATGCAACATAGCATCGCTTTTAAAGCGGGCCGCGTGAAACTCGAACTTGGATCGCTCAGCAGTGGTTTTGAACTGCAACCCAACGGATCATTTGTATTGACGGTCAATCAGTTGCTCAAACGTTCGACGTTACGCCGATCCTCGCGCCGACTTGCCTCCAGGGCCATCGATAGTTTTTTGGACCTTCGTGAAGGAGATCTGGTCGTCCATCTCTCGCATGGTATCGGCGTCTATCGAGGAATGGAATTGATCGAAAAGCAGGGCCAAAAATTTGAGCACTTGACCATCGAATTTGACGAGGGTACGAAACTTTATGTCCCGAGCAGCAAGATTGATCTGGTGCAGCGCTATGTGGGAGCGACCAAATCAAGGCCCAAATTGGCTCGTATCGGCGGGCAAGCATGGGTCCGGCAGAAGATTGCGGCAGAGAAAGCAGTTACCGACATGGCCGCCGAGCTGTTGGAATTGCAGGCGCAACGCAAACACCTAACTGGCATCGTGTTCAAGCCTGATTCGGTTTGGCAAAGCCAGTTTGATGGTTCGTTTCCCTATGAAGAGACCCCGGACCAGTTGACTGCAATCGCGGCCACTAAGGCGGACATGATGAGTGCTCGACCGATGGAGCGTCTCATTTGTGGCGACGTAGGATTCGGAAAAACCGAGGTTGCAATGCGTGCGGCCTTCAAAGCAGTCGAAAGTGGCTATCAAGTTGCGGTGCTGGTACCGACGACGGTACTCGCTGAACAGCATTACAAAACGTTCAAAAAAAGAATAGTCGAGTTCCCGTTCGAAATCGCCAAACTAAGTCGTTTCGAAACTGCGGCGGAGCAAAAGGAAACGTTGCGGAGGTTGGCGCACGGTCAAGTGGATATTGTGATTGGAACCCATCGCTTGGCTTCTGCCGATGTGCAGTTTTTTAACTTGGGGTTGTTGGTCATCGACGAAGAGCAGAAATTCGGTGTTGAGCTAAAGGAGCGAATGAAGAAATCGGCTTCGATGGTTGACATACTGACACTTTCTGCAACCCCGATTCCTAGAACACTGCATATGTCGTTGTTGGGAGTTCGCGATATTTCCAATCTGGAGACGGCACCGGAAGAGCGAATGGCCGTTGAGACCCGCGTTGTGCGATTTGACGATAAGTTGATACGCAACGCGATATTGCGTGAGTTGAATCGGGACGGTCAGATTTTCTTCGTGCACAATCGTATCGAAGACATGCATTCGATTGCAGCGAGATTGCAACGGATTGCGCCGGAAGCCAGAATTCTCATTGGGCATGGTCAAATGGCCGAAGGGGTTCTGGAACAAGTCATGCTCGACTTCATCGATCATCGAGCAGATATACTTTTGGCGACAACGATCATCGAGAGTGGATTAGACATTCCCAACGCCAACACGATATTCATCGACGAGGCAAACCGCTACGGTCTGTCCGAGTTGCATCAATTGCGAGGTAGAGTCGGTCGTTATAAACACCAAGCGCATTGCTATTTGCTGGTGGATCGCGATCGAAGTCTCAATCCGGATGCGGCGAGAAGACTGCATGCCATTGAGGAGTACTCTCAATTGGGGGCTGGTTTTGGTATTGCAATGCGGGATCTGGAAATTCGCGGAGCAGGGAATTTGCTTGGGACACAGCAGAGCGGACACATTGCAACCGTTGGATATGAATTGTACTGTCAACTATTGGAGGGGGCCGTTCGTCAACTTACGCATCAGCCGCCGAAAATGAAAATTGACGTAGAAATGAACTTGCCAATCGAAGCGTTTTTGTCGAACGAATACATACCTGAGATGCGGCACAAGATCGACGTTTATCGCCGATTGAGTCGCTTGCAAGATGTCCATGCAATCGCGGAAATCCGTCAGGAGTTGATCGATCGCTTTGGGCCAATGCCAAAGGTTGCAGCAAGGCTATTGGAGGTTGCGGAATTGCGAATGGACGCGGCGCTGTGGTCGATTCGTTACATTGGTATCGAGGATGGATACCTTGCCTTCACGTTCACCGATGTGCGACGAATCGAGCAATTGGCCCGAAAACATAACGGTAATCTCCGAATCGTTGACGCTCAGCATGCCTATTGGCCTCTCGTAGCCAAAACGGATTTGCTTGCATTGCTGGCAACGGTGCTGGGGCCTAAAGCAATCGATCGCTCCGCCATCGTCAAATAGGTCTATCTGCAACTCGACAACGCAGCATCTTGCCACCGGTTTTGCGGCATGCTGTTGAGCAGCAAGGTGCATTTTCGCTATGGCGTTCACGAACGGGGATTTGCTAGTATCCTGCTGCGAACTGCTTTGCTGTAGGGTAGTTGTTTTCTAAAAAACAGACTGCGAGGTCGCCAGGAGTGGATAGGCCATGGCCCGATCGAGGAGGCGAACAAGCCGACGAACAATATCGCAACGAGCGGCGGGCCTCATTGCGCTCGCGTTGCCCGCGCCCGTTCATCGCATTGCAGATACTCGCATCGGTTCGCTGCTCATGCTACTTGGCTTTCCCATCATGATTCTGTTTGGTTTTCTAAACGTCACTATGGTCGACGGATTTCCAACATTTTCGCTAGATCGGAACAAGGCGGCTGAGTTAAGAAACGCTGCCAGAGATAAGATTAACGACCTCGAACATCAAGCCGCTCTCCAAAATTGGGGCCAACCAGCTGTTGAAATACTGCATGCCGCTCAGGGATCTAACCACACACATCAGACCCCTGCATTTCCATCGGCACAACCACAAGCGGCCAACTCGATGTACGACTGGCAACAACAGCAGCTGCGCCAACAACAGAACCAATCAACTTATCCGCAACAAACCTATCAACAGCAACCGTATCCGCAACAAACCTATCAACAGCAACCAGCCTATTCAGGGCAGCAAGCCTACCCAGGGCAGCAAGCCTACCCAGGAAGCTATTCACCGACCTACGGCACCAACGGTCAACCACCTGCTGCACCCTCAGGCTGGCCTGCACAGCCCTACAACCAGGGTTACACGCCACCGTCGACAA
The DNA here is from genome assembly GCA_945900945.1 of Pirellula staleyi DSM 6068. Lineage (GTDB taxonomy): Bacteria > Planctomycetota > Planctomycetia > Pirellulales > Pirellulaceae > JBKCUI01. The sequence continues at coordinate 18,537 of CAMDKL010000082.1, read as the reverse complement.
GCAATAGCGGACAAATTCCGTACAACAATCAAGGCGGCCAACTGGGTCGTTATTGAGCGAATCGTTTCATTGAACTCATTTGATCGAAATCAGTTCAACGATGAAATGCAATTTAGCTTTCGGTGGGATTGGGCCACCTGGGGTTCCTCGCTCTCCGTATCCAAGCTCGTATGGAATGTCTAGCTCGATCATGCCTCCTTGTCCAACAAGTTGCATGCCCTCTGTCCAACCTTTTATCACGCCTTTCAAAGGAAACGAGATGGATTTGCCTTCACGATAGGAACTATCGAAAATGGATTGGTCGTCCAACCATCCCTTGTAGTGCACTTCGACTGAATCGGTCGCTTTCGGTTTCATAAGTTCACTGTTTCGAAGAACGCGATACTTCAGTCCGGAGTTCGTCGACTTGAATTCTCGTGGTGCATTGCTATCGATCTTGCCTGGCGAGTTTTTCTCCTTCTTGTCGGCCGGGCCTGCAGTGAGCGGCTGTTGGTTGTCTTGAACAATGCCTTGCGCGGAATTTCTCACTGCCTGAACAGCACCTTGAGCACAAACGGTCTTTGTGGCTAACAAGCCTACGACCAGCACCGCTATTGAAAAAATTCGTTTTTTCACGTCGTCATCCTTTTTACGAAAGCAAATACTCAAACGCATAACGAATTGCGTTTAACTGAGAATGAAAGTATAGCCATGGGCGAGGAAAACAGGATATACCTTTTCCGCTTGGAATAAAGCGTAACAGGGGACCGCCATGTTAGGCGATAATCCCTAAGAGCCTTAGCATGCGGACACATGCAAAGGCAACGAAAGCAGATACGGGGATAGTGAACAGCCATGCCCATGCCATTCGCTCTACGACCGTCCATTTCAAAGCATTAAAGCTTTTGGCGGCTCCGACGCCCATGATCGCAGCCGAAATATTGTGAGTTGTCGAAACAGGGATCCCCCAAAACGTCGCCAGGCCAATAATCGTGGCAGAGGTTGTTTCAGCGGCGAAACCATTGACCGCATGCAACTTCACCATCTTATGTCCCAAGGTTTTGATGATTCTCCAGCCGCCCGCCGCCGTTCCGGATGCCATCACGAGCGCACATGTGACCTTGATCCACATCGGAATCTCAAGTGTTTTTCCGCTGGTATCAAGCTTTAGGAACGACAGCCAATCTGGCAAATTGCGTAGCTCGTCCGTCCCCGAAGCCAATGCCAATGCAATAATCCCCATGGTCTTTTGTGCGTCATTGGTGCCGTGCATGAAGCCCATCCCGGCAGCACTAACGATTTGCAATTTGCCAAATACCGCATTGACCCATCGAGGCTTCCAACGTCGCAGGACAAAGTAAAGTGTCGTCATAATAATCAAGCCGAGCACAAAGCCAGCAAAGGGAGACGCGATCATCGGCACAACAACTTTCCAAAGTAGCCCCTTACCTTCATACCAATGTTCCTTGTTTGGTACCGACCAAATCACGACGCTCCAACGATCAGCGGCCCCAACCGCCGCTCCGACCAAGCCACCCACCAACGCGTGACTGGAACTGCTAGGCAACCCCCAATACCATGTTACTAAGTTCCAGAAAATTGCACCGATCAAAGCGCACAAGATGACCTCCTGAGTAACCACGCTGGTATCGACTAAGCCCGAGGCAATCGTTTTTGCAACCGCAGTGCCCCACAGGGCCCCTAGCAAATTCGTTATCGCCGCTAACATCACCGCTTGTCGCGGGCTAAGAACCTTGGTCGATACAACGGTAGCGATTGAATTGGCCGTATCATGAAAGCCGTTGATGTACTCGAAGATGAGTGCCACCAAAATCACAAAGAGAATGAGCGTCATAGTAGCTGCTGCTAAGAATTCTTCATTACTATGTGAGTGACCGCGTTTGCCGCATCGCGACATCGATCTATAACTTTCTCGAGCAGGTCATGAAGGTCGCGAACCATCATCGCTTGAATCGGCTCATATTGGCCACCGTAAACGCCGCCCAACAGGTTCAATATCACGTCATCCGCTTCGGACTCGATCGCTTGCATCCGATCATTCAAAGCCTTCATTTTTTCTAGAGAGGGCATCTTTCGAAGCTGGCTAATCATTTCGGTCAACGTTTCTGTCGCCCGCTCGATCAAAACGGTTTGTTTCGAAAAATCAACGCCCTCCATCCTCTGCGGAGCTAAATTAAAACGCTCTGCAAATTTCTCGATCGTTTTGCAGGTTTTGTAGAGAGCATACGAAAGCATCTCGATGTCCTCGCGTTCAAGTCCAGTGACGAACGTATTTACCAGTTCGCGGCTAATTTCATCGGTTATGAGTTTGTCATTGCCTCTGGCTTTTGCAAAATGATCAAGTGGCTGAGACTGCTTGCGATTGTTTAATAATTCAACAAGCAAGTGAGTCAGTGCAAGCGTTTCGGCGGCGCTCGCCTCTAACAAATCAAAGAACTTATTGTCGCGACTAAAAAAACTTTGAATCGAGAACATGGCGTTCAATAATCTACGAATGACAAATGGAAGGATTAGGGGAGCTATCATACTCTACCACGAGACGATTGCGAAGAGTCACATTCGTCCCTGCTGGACCGATGCTAAGTATTCCCCCTACGCGTGTTAGGCGTTTCAGTTTTCCTAACCCGATTCTTAGGTATTTCAGAATCTTTTAGCAGCCAGATCATTTGTTCGACGTAAACCTCGGGCTGCTTACTTGCCGATTACCGAGTGTCTCGCCGAGAAACGTTATCGCCTGTTTTTGGAAATGGACTTCCACGGAATTCCATGCTGGGATGCTATCTAACCATTGATCTGTTCAAGGATGAAGTGATCCCATTTGTCAAAGCGGCTACGCCTGGGCGGAGTTCCATCGGTTAAATGTGTTGGCCCAGCCGCTGGGCTAGCCGCTTAAGCGTTTGGCTTGCATCTCCCTCAGCCAGCTTTGCGTGGATCAGTTGAAGCTGCGATTTGTCCGCCCAAGCTTCGTTCAATGCAGCGTCAAACTCCAATTCATCCGTTACCAGATAACCTCGCCCTCCTCCATACACCTCGGGCAATTTCGAGTAGTTCCAAACAGCAATCTCGTTGTACTTCCATGTCCCTTCTTGAAGAAATCGCTCGGTTCCGTACCCATGGTTATCAAGCACGATGATGATCGGTGCATGTCCCAAGCGAATGAGGGATGACATTTCCTGGCCAGTCATTTGGAAAGCACCATCCCCAACGATGACGAGCACGCGATCGTTAGGCTTGGCTACACAAGCTCCCAGTGCAGCCGGGACCGAAAACCCCATAGATGTGTAATAGGCAGGTGACAAAAAGTCGGTTCGTTCGTGGATCACCAATTCCGAAGAAGCGAAAAGGGCATCGCCAATATCAGCAATCACAATGGTCTGAGCGTCAATTTGGCCATTGATTCGAGAAATCATGCGGCTGATTTCAAGCGTTCGGCCTGGCTCTGGCTGAAAATTGACAGGGTGTTTCTGGCGCAATACATCAGGAATAACACGGTGGGCTGGTTTGGAATTGGCCCTTGTTAAACGGTCCAGAAAATCTTCGAGTGGAACATTGGGATAGTGATGATACGAAATTTGCAATTGCTCGCTGGTGGCATAGATGCAGTTTCTGACGTCAAGTTGCGCTGTATAGATACCAAGATTGATGTCCGTCATGAAGGCTCCAAGCAGTAGAACACAATCGCTTTCCTCGACGTACTGTGTTACTTCCTCGCGTCCCATTGCCCCCTCATACAGTCCTACATATAACGGATGCGTCTCGTCGACGACGCTTTTCCCAAGTATGGTTGCCGCGATGGGAATCTTGGCCTGCTCCGCCAATTTCAGCAGTTGGTCCTGTAACCCGAAGCGATGGATCTCAACCCCAGCAATGATAATTGGTTTCTTGGCTTGATTGATACGGTCAACGGCTTCACGAACGGCTTCATCAAGTGCTAACGAATCGAACTGCGTATTGGGGCGACGGAAAGCGTGAGCGATCGGCGGGATGACATCTACCATATCCCTAGGCAACTCAATGTAAACCGGACGTTTGAATCGATAGCAAGCGTCCAGGACCCGATCGATTTCACTAAAAGCAATAGTCGGTTCCACCAATTCCGTGGCCGCGATACATAGCTTTTCAAAGACATCGATCTGTGTACTAAAGTCTTTCACTTTGTGATGGAGCAATGGGTTGTTGACACGTTCATTCATTCCTGGAGCGCCGCTTAACAAGACCACCGGTGACTTTTCCGCAAAGGCGCCAGCTACGCTATTGCAAACCGAAAGTCCTCCTACGCAATAGGTCACACAAAGTGCGCCCATTCCTCGAATCCTTGCGTAAGCATCGGCTGCAAAACCCGCACAATCCTCCCGAGTGCAGCCAACCACATTGATTGGGCTCTTTTCCAACATGCTGTAAAAGTTCAGAATGTAGTCGCCCGGTATCCCAAAGCAGTCTCGGATCCCGTAGTCCTGAAGTCGATTGATTAGATATTGTCCAATCGATACGTCGAGCTGGCTCGGCCGATGGCTGATGGTGCTTTGACTGTCCGTCTTTTTTCCGATGGAGCTAAGCGCGTTGCTCATTTGATTTCCGTATTGGTGAAAATGCGCCGTGATGGTTAAACAGAGGATCACAGTATTGTATGCATCCACTCAAGTTCGTGGACATCGCATCAGGTACAACCCGAAGAATCGCTTTCCTTTCAGCTGCTTGCATGGCTTCACGACACTTCAAAGTGACTTCATCGAGAACAGCAAGCTAGTCTTTTTTAGGGAATTCCCCCCTAAGGTACCAATCCTAAACTTTTATTCGCAAGCTTTTTGAATTTGCCCATCGCAATGTCGAGACTCAGCCCAAGCCCCCCTAAATGACTTTTCGAATCCAGCCGAACTGAAAAAGCCTAAGTCAACGCGTGTATGGGGGGTAGACTATCATGCAGTCGACATGGAACAGACACTCGATTAATTGGAACAGGTCCTCTACGCGAGCTTGGAGTTCCGCTTGCGATTCAATTAAGCGCTTCGTTCGATTTCGTCTCAGGAAACGCGATCCGAGCCCCAGAAATCCTACAGAAGATCGGTCTTGAATGGCTATTTCGAACCTTCTAAGGATCCCGTGCGATTAGCCCCTCGCTACTGCGACAATTTTCTATTCTTGGCCAAAGCCTTAAAACGCGAATGAATCAAAAAACTGGCGTAGCGCGCGTCGTTCATCGGAAACCATTGGGACCGTCAAAATCTGCAAAATCGCTACACTCTGATCTGGAGTGACGCCCGTGAGAAGAATTTTCAGCCATGCTTCTATCTTTTTTTTGAGCCATTCCGCCGATTGGCAATCACAATATTGACAGATTTTCGCTTCCGATCGACCATGTGTCCCGAAGTCTCCATCATTCCAGGTGCAAAATGCTCCAAACCTATTCGTTGCCTATTCTTCGATTCAGCATCCTTATGCTTTTGAGTTGCTCGTTCGCAATCGTACAACAAAAGAAGGTGACCGAGGAACACGAGACAACCGCTGGGATCGAGTTGTTTGCACCTCAGAAAATGGAGATGAAATTTGGAATGCGTTTCTTGTCCAATGAAAACTTCTGCACGAACATGCATGCCACGATCCCGTTCCCGCTTAACTGGCCGGAGCAGAAAGTGACCGTGACCCATAACCAGATCCCACAAGGAGTGCTTTGGGCGTTTCGTGATTTGCCAACCGGTACAAAACAGAATGCGTTAGCAAGGCAACTGGTAATGGATATCGCGGGACTCGGACCCAACAATCAATTGGATTTAGTAGTCACTGTAGAAATCGAGAAAGCGTTTATCAATGCACCAGCGGACACAAGCGTCTTTGTAATCCCGAAAAAGACAGGTACTGAACTACGATTCTTTGTAGGCAAAGGGAGTCCGTATATCGACCATGAATTGGGCGAAGTGAAACGTGTAGCCAAACAAATTGCTGCCGACAATCCTGAAAATGCATGGACCCATGTCGAACGCATTTACGATTGGGTGCGAGATAACATCGAGTACCGCAATGGGCCAATTCGGCATATGCGAGATACGCTTAAAGACAAGAAAGGGGACTGCGAAGAAATGACCGGCCTCTTTGTCGCCCTTTGCAGAGCTAGCAATATTCCGGCCAGATGCGTTTGGATTCCAGAACACTGTTATCCAGAATTCTACCTTGAGGATCCACAGGGTGTGGGGCATTGGTTTCCATGTCAAGTTGCGGGAGACCGACAATTCGGACAAATGCATGACTATCGTCCAATCCTCCAAAAGGGAGACCGATTCAAAGTCCCTGAGGAAACGGCTCCGCTAAGATATGTGTCTCACTTTTTTACTTGCAAACAGCGGCCTTCCAGGCCAGGATTGGACCCAAGTGTAGAGCCCATCCTGGATTTGGGTCCGTTGCAAGCGCAGGTTGCCGCATTGAGGCAACAAAACCCTCCTGCAAAATAGATCCTCGGGAGGCGTCCGCTCGTTTTCTTGCCTCCGACATAATACTGGGTTGTAAGCATAAAAAGACATGCGAGTTCTGATCTCTTTTGCAGAGAACATGGTAGATTGGAGTGTCTTGAGGTCATTTATGTCGGGAACGGACGAAGGCAAATTGAATCCAAAAAAAACGCAAATCAAGCCGGTGCCCTCTTCGGAAACGGCCGATTTTTCGGTTTCCCTACCCGCTAGGGAGTCCAATCTCAATGCTCTTCCGATCGATGAGTATTCAACGCAATACGCGGATCGCGGTTTACCCACAGGTGGAATCGAACAGTCCGGCATCGCATCTGTGGGTGTGAATACTAACTCACCGATCCTACCCACCGATATGCCCGGATTCGTTGTGGAGGGTGAGTTAGGCCGAGGGGCATTTGGTGTCGTGTATTGCGCACGCGATGAATTATTGGATCGAAGAGTCGCAATCAAAAAACCCCTGATCAATAATCCGGCGCTCCGGCAGCAATATATCGACGAAGCGAGAAAGGCGGTCAAACTGGATCATCCCTCGATCGTACCGATTTACCAGGTTGGAATGACGATCAACAACGAACCGTTTGTTGTTCAGAAGTTAATCCAAGGATCCACGTTACGCGAACTGCTCAAGAAGGGGGATGGACGGTTGACGATTGCGCGGACCGTCGCCATTATGCGTCAAGTTTGCTTAGCCGTTGATGCGGCACATAGGGCTGGAATTGTCCATCGAGATCTGAAACCTGAGAATTTGCTGGTTGAACCGGAAGGACGTGTGTACGTAGCCGATTTTGGTCTCGCGATTCTCGAAGATGATGAACAGAACAAAAAGGGAATGGAAATCGCTGGTACGCCGCTCTATATGTCGCCCGAACAATTTTCCGGCCGCGTCGAGTGGCTGGATGGACGCTCCGACATCTGGGCCCTCGGAGTCATTCTTTATGAACTGCTATCAGGAAAAACTCCTTTTTCAGGGGCGACGCTTTATGAATTGAGAGACCAAATCAAGAACAAGGACCCGAGACCGATTCACCAGCGCGATCCCAAAGTTCCAAGCGTTTTTGACGCTTTGTTCCGAAAATGCTGCGCAAAGAACGTCGGCGATCGGTATGCGAGCGTTCGCGAAATAATTGCGGAATTGGATTCCATCACGGAAAAACTACCTTCTATAAAAGCGGATCGATTCTTTAAAAATCCAAAACGAAACGAGGAACGCGAGCCACGCCCAATCGCTACCCGGGAATTCTCCTTGAGTGAACCCCAAAGCAGAAAAGGGGACGATGGCGGCCACGCTGAAAACGATTTTGAATTCACGGACGGGGAATTGCAGGTTAATAAGAATTCACCCTTGCCCATTTTCGGCGAATATCAAATTGAGGAGTTCATAGGGGCGGGAGGAATGGGACAGGTCTTTCGTGCACGGCATCGTACCATGGACCGCCAAGTAGCGATCAAGATATTGCCTCGCTCGCTCTCGGACGATGATGTTGCGGTCAAACGATTCTATACCGAGGTGCGTGCCACTGCTCGACTCATGCATCCCAATATTGTCACTGCGTTTGATGCCGGTTGCTATCGAGCGGGCGAAAAGCCAGTTCACTATTTAGTCATGGAACTAATTCATGGTGAGCTATTGTCGCAAAGGGTTCATCAAAATGGCCCCATGAGTGCGACTGAGGTCGTTGAGGTTCTAAAGCAATCTGCATCCGCTCTCGAGTACGCACATGCTCAAGGAATCGTTCACCGTGACATCAAGCCCAGCAACATGATGATCACCCCTACGGGCGTGCTCAAGATATTGGATTTTGGACTAGCAGTCCTGCGTGGACACCTAGACAACCAAGCCGCCAAGGAATCGCAATTGGTGGGTACCGTCGAATTCATGTCACCCGAGCAAATCAATGCGCCGGAAACAGTGGATCACCGCAGTGACTTGTATTCGTTGGGAGCCACGGTATTTTACCTGCTAACAGGTAGGCCCATGTTTCACGGTGAAGTCGTTCAAACCGCGATGGCTCATATCAATACCAAGCCACCAGCACTTTACGAAGTGCGAAGCGATGTCGATATTCGCCTCGATTCCGTATTTCAATCGCTCGTAGCCAAGGTACCTGAGGATCGATTTCAGTCGGCTAACGGGCTAACGGAAAAACTGATTGCAATGAATTTGATCGAGCGTCCCGTGGTTCAGACGCGGGTTCGAGAAGCCAAAAACCGATTGCCTAAGTTGGGATTCGAACATCTGACGAGTGCTGGGTTGGTAAGGTCCACTTCTCAGCGCGCTTTTGCTGCGGTCGGCATCGAACTTGGTATGATCCTTTCTCGTGTTAGCTATATCGATACACAACACAAAGTAGAAGAAGTTCAAGTGGATGGTGAATCCTCAGAACTTCGCAACATGCTCTTTAGTGATGGCGAAAATATTGGAGTCGGTGCCGCCGCAGTGAACCATCGTGCTACGAAACCAAACCAGATCTTCTATGGTATGCAACGATGGTACGGCTTGCCGCTAGTGGAGCGTCCTTTTGGAGGTCGGCAGGTACCACCGGAAGTATTGGTCGCCTGTGTTATTCGTCAACTGACTGTTGCCGCTCGACTCAAATTACCCAATGCATCCCATGCGGTCGTAACGGTACCTGCGTGTTATGATCAGATGCATCGCTTGAGTACCAAGACGGCGTGTTCGATCGCCGGGGTTGAGGTGCTGCAGTTACTCGACAAGCCTTTAGCTGCAACTCTCGCCCATGTGGAAATTGCCACTCGGTTGGCGCAAGCCGCAGGGAACGCAAACGAGTATCGCAAAACATTTTTAATCGCCATGTTAAACGGGACGGCTTGTGAAGTGTCGGTCGTCTCCGTCAATGGACTTGACATACGCATGCTCAGTTCTGTAGGTGACTGGAAACGCGGCACAACGCGTTGGCATGATCGAGCAACTAAGCGGTTGGCAACCGAAGTTGAAAAAAGACTTGGCGATAGCGCACGCGAGGATCTGAATATCGCTTCGCGTTTGCAACGTACAATGGAAAAGGCCTTTGATAGATTGCAAATAAGCGCGACGGTACCATTCGTCTTTGAAACGCCGGGCGGCAAAGTAGAAGGGCAATTGGATCGGGAACGACTTCATGATTGGGTCGGTGACCTAGAAAACGATTGCGTCTCCTTTGCTCGCGAGGCGATCGAGCGGGCGAAAGTCGATCCTGCCGCAATCGATTCGATTCTGCTCCTCGGCGATGTACAATGGATGCCTGTCATTCAACGCCAACTATGCAAATTAGTTGGCTCCAAAGCAGAGCTAATAATGCTTAAGTCCAATGACTTGGCACGAGGAGCGGCGATTCAGGCAAAAAACATCATGCCACCCATGGATCTACAAGCGCCGGTCGCACACGCAGCCACCAGCTACGATTTGGGGGTAATCATCCAAGAAGATGCAAGTAGAATCAGTCAGCCCAAGTTGTTGATTGGCAGGGACACACCGACCCCAGCTTACAGCAGTCGGACCCTTCGGTTTACATCCGACGGCAAAGAACAACCGCAACTTCAATTCGTCGAAGGATCGAGACTGGGTGCGAGCACATGGAGCCGGCTGGGCAGGCTCGACCTGAAAACCTGCTTTCCAGGCCGATTTGGATCAGATCCGTTGCAATTAAGAATCGATATCGACAACAGCGGAATTTGGAGTGGATCATTGACTTGGCTTGCGGGAAATAAGCAGTTGCCGATCCCATCGCTGATCGAACCATTGATGGATGTGGGCTCTACGAAACGTTGGCGAGACTGGTTGGAATCGCTAATGCTCTGCAATTCTTGACGCACCCTAGTGCACGCCCCCTTGTTTAACCCCCGTTGCGGCGGGCCATCTCATGGGCTAACGGTTCGAGGTTCTTAAAAAAAGCCCCACAATCATCAACAATATTAATCCTCCCCAAACCAACGTAAAAAGCAAACCGCAGCCGATGCCGATTCCCGCGTGGATACTCCCTTTGATTGCCGGGTTTCGTTTGCGATCCCTTAGTCCCATGATGCCTAATACGAATGCAGCAATTCCGAGTGGTAACCCAATGATTGGGAGTCCACTGAAAATCCCCAAATAGTAAGCGATCAACGCTTTCGGATTTTTGTACGGAATGATCCCGCCGGTCGCGTCCCCTTCGCCCGCAGAACTAGGTGGTCCATTTCCTATAGGTGTGTTGGTCCCGACTGGACCAGCGTAAGGATTGATGGGACTTTGCGGATCTATCTGGGACATGGTTTAGAGCCTAGGCGATCGTACTGTGATCTGTTGGTTCCGGTGAACCCGCAACAGCCACGCGCTGCTTTCGTCCTGTTCGCCGTTGAACAGAAGCGCCAACAAAGGCAGCGAACAACGGATGTGCTTTGGTCGGCTTGCTTTTGAACTCGGGATGGAATTGGACAGCGAGAAAGAAAGGATGCGAGGGCAGTTCGAGGATTTCGACTAGGCTTCCGTCTGGGCTCTGGCCAGAGAACCGCATCCCATGGGCTTCAAATCGACTGCGGTAGACGTTATTAAACTCGTATCGATGGCGATGTCGTTCCGCAACTCGTTCCGATTGATAAGCTATCTGGGCTGCTGAGTCCTTGGTCAGCACACACGGTTGTGTGCCTAGCCGCATGGTACCACCAAGATGGGTGACGTTACGTTGTTCGTCGAGCAAACAGATCACTGGGTTCGGAGTGTCTTTGTCGAATTCCGTCGAGTTCGCTCGTTCCAGTCCTAATACGTTTCGACCGAACTCCATGGCAGCGCATTGCATCCCGAGGCAAATCCCAAAGAAGGGAATATCCCGTTCTCGAGCGTAACGAATGGATTGAACTTTACCTTCGACCCCTCGTTCACCAAATCCGCCAGGAATAAGAATCCCGTCGTAGCCAGCTAGTAACCGTTCTGGCCCTTCCTCTTCGATTTCGCTGCTCTGAATCGGAACAATTCGAATTTGAGCGCGGTGTTGAATTCCCGCATGATCGAGCGCCTCGTAAATCGATTTATAAGCGTCGCGGTGTTCGGCATATTTACCAACGACTGCGATGCTAATCTCGTGCTTAGGGTTACGAAGGGCGTACATCATGTTGTCCCAAGCGTCTAGACGCAGCGGCTGGCCCGTCAAATGAAACCGCTTCATGACAAACTCATCGAGTTTATGATCTCGCAACGAGAGTGGGACCTCGTAAATCGAGAAGTCCTTGTCCAACTCCTCGATGACTGCTTCCAAAGAGACGTTGCAGAATAGCGCGATTTTTTCGCGCTCTTCTCGCGAGATGCTCTTTTCACATCGGCAAATCAACATGTCCGGCTGGATCCCGATCTGTCGCAATAGACCAACCGAATGCTGTGTTGGCTTGGTTTTGATCTCGGCGGCAGCTTTAAGGTATGGCACGAGCGTCAGGTGAATAAATAAGCAGTTATCCCTACTGACATCTTGCGGAAATTGCCGAATCGCTTCGAGAAAAGGCAAGCTTTCGATGTCACCGACAGTCCCGCCAATTTCGGTGATCACGATATCGGTGTCGCTGTCCGCTAGCCGCAGGATCGACTCCTTGATTTCATTGGTAATATGCGGTATCACCTGAACGGTTTTGCCTAAAAATTGGCCTCGACGTTCCTTTTCAATGACCCGCAAATAGATTTGGCCGGTGGTGTAATTGGAATCGCGCGTCAACAACCCACTCGTGAATCGCTCATAATGCCCCAAATCCAAATCCGTTTCGCTGCCGTCATCCAAAACGTACACTTCCCCATGCTGGTACGGGCTCATGGTTCCTGGATCGACGTTGATATAAGGGTCTAGCTTTTGCATGCGAACCCTCAGTCCGCGAGCTTCTAGTAGCATTCCAATGGAGGCACTGGTAAGGCCTTTTCCAATGGAGCTAACGACTCCGCCAGTTACAAAAATATGCTTAGTCATCGATTTTCGCAGGGTTGCGAGCAAAAAACCATTAGGTACGTGACGGACCTAAATGATAACAGCAATCGGTTAGTCTGACAATTTGTGATTTTAGATCCGTCCGCGAAAGACGAGTCCTTTTTAACATTGACCTATTGGCTTTATTCTTCGATACTGCAAGGGGGAAAACGGCACTCCGTGCCGGTATTTGCAAGAAAAAACGGCACGTAGTGCCGTTCTACACTCGTTTTAAAATTTCGTATTCATGTCATCAGATTCCGGCAACGACTTGGCTAGCTATTGCTCTGGTGTTTCCAGCCGAGCCAGAGCCGCTTCTAGATTGTTAGCCGGATTATCAGGCGAAAAAAAAAACCGATGGCTAATGGAGTCCGCCAAACAGATCGAAAAATCCCAGGAAAGTATCATCGCTGCGAATCTCGTTGACCTCGGGAACGCAGACGAATACGGATTGACTGCGGCTGAGATCGACCGGCTTCGGCTAACGCCTGAGCGAATTGGACTGGTCGCAAATGGTCTCCGCGAAATTGCGGCTTTGCCTGACCCGGTCGGTGAAGTCATCGAGGGGAGCACTCGCCCAAATGGCCTGCAGATTTCCAAGGTTCGCGTTCCACTCGGTGTCATTTTCTTTATTTATGAATCGCGACCGAATGTGACAGCCGATGCGGCCGGAATAGCAATCAAGAGCGGTAACGCAATCATCCTTCGCAGTGGCAAGGAAGCAATCAATAGTTCCCGTGCCATCGTTGAAATCATGCAATTAACCGCAGCAGATTCTGGAGTCCCAATCGACGCTGTTCAATTGGTGAACACCACGGATCGTGCAGCCGTTGGCCATTTCCTCAAGCTTTCACAATGGATCGATCTTGTTATTCCAAGAGGAGGCGAGAGTCTGATTCGACGAGTGGTTTCCGAAGCAACAATGCCTGTTCTCAAACACTATGATGGCAACTGCCATGTCTACGTGGATAAACACGCCGATCTTGCGATGTCGATTCGTGTTATTGAAAACGCCAAGTGCCAACGAATGGGAGTTTGCAACGCACTCGAGTCGCTCATTGTTCATCGTGATGTGGCAAAAGATTTGTTGCCAGCACTCGCCAAGCAACTTGAAATTCACAAAATCGAGATTCGCGGTGACGAGGAAACACGAAGCCTGATTCCGTCCGCGATCTTAGCTAGCCACGACGACTGGTCTCGTGAGTACCTTGGACCAATCTTAAGTGTGTGTATAGTAGCATCCATGGATGCAGCGATTGAGCATATCAATCGGTATGGATCGCGTCATACCGATGCAATCATGACATCCGACTTGGCTGCGGCGAGGCGTTTTGTGACACTCGTAGATTCATCGGCGGTTATCGTGAACGCCTCAACCCGCTTTAACGATGGCGGCCAATTGGGTTTAGGCGCTGAGATAGGTATTAGCACCGACAAGTTTCATGCTCGAGGTCCTTGTGGCCTGCGTGAGTTAACCACAACCAAATACGTCGTCTACGGGGATGGACATATTCGCAATTAGAAAAGGATTTTCGAATGCCAGATGACGTACTAAGTAGAAACGATATCGAGAGTCTGCTTCGATCTCTGGATGGTGGAGCTGCACCTGCAACTCCCATCGCACCTGCAGCCAAAACGGAGGCGAAAAAGCCTGCTCCCAAGGTGCGAGTATTGGCCTACGATTTTAAGCGCCCAGAACGCATCGGCAAGGAGCAAATGCGAGCCCTACAGTCGTTGCATGATGGCTTTTCTAAAAATGTTGGTGCGTCGTTGTCCGCAGTGATTCGCAGTATTGTCGAAGTTCGATTGATCAGTATCGACCAGTTAACCTACAGTGAGTTCGTCTACAGCTTAGAGATCCCAACATGCTTCAATTTACTGAAACCTTTACCGCTTGAAGGCAACTGGATCTTAGACATCAGCCCTTCCCTCCTCTATCCGATTATCGATCGAATGCTAGGCGGAAACGTCGGGGCCGATTCGGCACTGAAACGGCCTCTATCCGAAATTGAACTGCGATTGGCGGCGAGAATTAGCAACGTGTTCCTAAGGGAGTTAGAAGTAGCCTGGTCCAACGTAGTCGAATTAAAGATCGAAGTGGAGCGGGTTGAAAGCAACCCACAGCTCGTTCAAATCGTGCCGCCTAATGAAGTGGTTATCATGGTGTGTTTCGAGCTTTCGCTCGGTGCCATCCGTGGTCGGGCGAATCTTTGCATCCCTTTTAATACGATTGAGCGCGTTGGAAGTAGACTGACCAGCAATAGTTGGGTTGGCTACGGGTCAATCCGTTCCAACTCCGAAACTGCCAGTACGCTCGCGTCCAGGCTCGATGGCTCCATGGCCGATGTGATCGTCACGCTAGCTCGATCGACAATCAAATCCGCCGACCTCTTTGATTTAGAGGTTGGCGATATCATTTCAACCGAGAAAGATGTGAGCCATCCTCTGGAAGTGGAGATTGCAAACCGTACCAAATTTCATGCGTCTGCTGGATCGTTCAAAGGACGAAAAGCAATTCAAATCGAACAAATCCTAAACGCGAAAAAAGAATGATTGGCGAAATTGTTATTCCTGCGAGGCTCGGATCGACGCGGTTGCCTGAGAAGCTACTTTTAAGTGAAACCGGCAGGACGGTGTTGGAGCACACCTACCTGGCTTGCCAAACGGCCATGCGGCCTATTGGGATCACTGTCGCAGTCGATCACTCGCGACTCTTTGACGCCGTTCGTCAGTTTGGTGGACATGCGCAGTTGACGAATGTAAATGCTCAAAGCGGCACGGATCGGGTTGCCGAGGTGGCCCGCAGCCGCCCAGATGTCGATCTGTTTATCAACGTACAAGGAGACGAGCCTGAGATTGCAGGTGCGTCGATCGATGCGGTTATGCATCTACTCGAATCCAACCCAAGCGTGCAAGTTGCGACGCTGGCCACTCCGATTCGCAACCGAAAAGATTTAGAAGATCCAGCCTGCGTCAAGGTAGTTCGGGCTGCTGACGGAGCCGCGCTCTACTTCAGCCGATCTATCATTCCGCATCCTCGCACTTGGGACGAACGCCTGCTAAACCAAGAGCCAGCGATTTTCCTAAAACACCTAGGTATTTATGCGTATCGACGCGAATTCCTGTTAAGGCTCGACGAGTTGGCTGCAAGCGAATTGGAGCAAGTTGAGAAATTGGAGCAGCTTCGCTTTTTGCAATCGGGTTGCCGTCTCCTCGTCGGTGTCGTTCCGACATCACCGCGAGGAATCGACACGCGTGAGGACTACGAAAGTTTTAAGGCACGCGTGATGATGAAACAGTAGACTGAGCGACGTGCTATTCGCTTTTCTCAAACCGATAGATGCTTTCGCCGCGAGCGCTGTCTCGCAGGTAGTAAATTTCGCCATTTTGGTCTTCACCAAATGCGAGCACAGGAATCCCCTTTTCTAAAACTTGCTCATTGCGAACAGCCTTTCCGGTGGACGCATCATAGGTTAATGCCCAAACGCTGCCGCTTACGTAGTCGGCGTAAACGTACTTGCCCTTCAGTTGCGGAATACGGTCCGAGTTATAGACTCGACCACCGGTGATCGACTTGCCTGCTGTGTGATCATATTCCCACACCGGATCGATCGGCGTCGAGACACCATCCACCGACGGGCGATTACCAAACGAATGAGTCCCTTCGCGACTGCTCCAACCGTAATTGCCACCTTTGGTAATGACGTTCACTTCTTCGAATAGCTCCTGTCCGACATCGCCGCACCACAAGCGCCCAGTCTTTTTGTCGAAAGAAATTCGCCAAGGGTTGCGCAATCCATGTGCAAAGATTTCTGACCGCGCACCTTTAACGGCAATAAACGGATTGTCGGCTGGTATTCCATAAGGCAAACCATTTGACTTGGTATCGACGTCGATTCGAATAACAGAGCCGAGCAACTGACTTCGGTTTTGCCCATTCGCATTTGGATCGTTGCGCAGGCCACCGTCTCCAAAGCTTGCATACAAAAAGCCATCCGGACCAAACTCAATCGATCCGCCATTATGGTTTTTGTATGGCTGCTCGATATCCAACAAGATTTCTTCGGACTCTGGGTTAGCCTTGTTCGGGTTGTCCTTGGAGACACGGAACCGAGAAATAATCGAATGGTCGTTTTCTCGTTTGGTGTAACAGACAAACAGTTCTCCGTTGTCCTTAAACTTCGGATGCAATGCCAACCCAAGAAGCCCTTGTTCGTTAGCGCCTGCGTCGAACCAACGATTCACCTTATTTTGAATATCCAGAAATAAGTTTGACTTCTCTACGTCTGGCTTGTTTTCAAAAGTGAAAATCCATCCCCGTTGATCAAGTACAAAGAGGCGGTTGGAGTCACCCTTGGCGTAGGTCAGTTCCAAGATCCGCAACGGCTTGTTGGCGTTTCCATCTTCATCAATGGGTTCCCAGCCCTGCCACTTCAATTTTGGAAATGCGAGTACGCTTTTCGTTGCAAGCACGCCATCGATGGGTTGAGCGACCGGGCGGTCTTGGGGGAGTTCGCGAACCTTGATATTTCGAAAGGAGACGAGATTTCCGTGGTCTTGTAGGCAGATGTAGCCTTCGCCCGCAGCTCCGAAGCCCGGGAAACTGGCGAATTTACTTTTCGCTACAAGATCCTTCCATTTTTGGTCTCCTAGCTTGAACCTGTAGTAGAGAGCACCATTCATCGAAACCTCGCATTGATTTGGATCAATACGAAGATAGAGCTGATTCCACTGGCCAGCTGGTCGAGTTGAATCGAGTGTTCCTGTCTCTTTAACCCAACTAGGTGCCGACGGTCGGACCAATTGATAGAGCCATCCGGATTTTTCCGGATCATGCCCGGCAACGTTATCTTGAATTTGAATTTCGGGTCCGCTATTCCATGGATTTGGGTTGTCCTCGGTGACGTGGAACATCAATCCACTGTTCCCACCCTCTGAAATTTTGTACTCCAACATGAGCTCGAAAAATTTGTACTTCTTTTTGGTAACTATGTCGCCGGCGGCCTTGCCTTCTCGGGTCAAAACACCATCGGATACTTTCCATCCGTCGGAGACCCCTTCTTTCTTATAGTTGCGCCAGCCATCGATAGACTTTCCGTCAAATAGAAGTTGCCAACCACTAAGTGTTTCTGGCCTCGTTAATGCATTTGTGGGAGTTTCCCCAAAAGCGCTCGGCAAGCATACCGAAAAACTACCGACTGCAGAAAGCAGTCCAAAAACAATTCGCGACTTTGCAAATGACATGAGAGATTTCACCTAAAGATGGAAAACGGTAAATTCTTTTCCGCCGGTCACCGAATTTGCGCGGCTGGCGTACTTAGATTACGATCCTAAACTGTCGTTGTCTCCCGGTCAATCACGGGTAGTCGAACGCCGAAAGCATGTCCGCTGGCCAGTGCGATGGTTTCCCTCAGCTCGACCCGTTGGAGGGTCTTAACGTCGTCGGCCTGGGCTATTGCTGCAATGGCAACAGCCCTGGAAGCCTGTTCGACGAACTTTGAAACGCGTGCTCCTATAGTAATCACCCCCGCCACGGGCTAAATTAGTTCAATCGTCTGGCCTCCTATCCTCATCTTGAAGATTTCTATGAAATCCGTCTCTCCGTCTCTCCGTCTCGCGCACGCGATGTGGTTATCTGGTTCGCCGTCACGTTAGCGATCATTAACTTATGTCGATCGCGTCTGCATTTCGCAAGCGGTACCAACGATGCAATCGGAATTGAGCCTAACTAAAGCGCAAATGGGATATGCATTCTCTGCGTTTGGTTTGGCCTATGCGCTGTTTGAGATTCCAGGCGGTTGGCTCAACGCATCTTACGAACCTCTTAAAAGCATTTTCGATCATCCATCAAAAGCAAAAGCGTGAGAGCCATCCTTGGCAACCGATCGTAGCAAACGTAATGGATACCCCAAAACCATGAGGTTTTCCCAGCTTGTTACTATGTCACGAAAACCAACACCAAAACAGAACCTCCCCGGGTTACCGTATGAGCCAATCCATGCAACTGCTATCTTCGGCACAGACTCCAGTTTAATCGCTTGATTTGAAACAGATGGACGTGAACTTTTCTAACTGACTCGTAAACTGGTATAGCGGAAACGAGAAGGCCAGTTTGCCTATTTCGCCAACTCACCACACACAATTCGCAAGTCAGGTATTTT
>CAMDKL010000081.1 GCA_945900945.1 Pirellula staleyi DSM 6068 | reverse complement strand
GTTGGCCAATTTTTTTTGAAGCTGCAGTTCCTCCTCAGCCGCTTGCGCCCTGCTTCTCCACATCTCGCGACTCTTTTCGACGGCTCTTACCTGATTCTGGGAGACTCGTAAATCATCGCGTATGGCCCTATACTTCTCTCGCAGTTTTTCGCGGCCAGCATGAAGCAGTGCAAGTATTTTGTGAGTCGGAGAACTGTATTGTTCGATACGCTTCGTCATGGGACCTTCCTTAGTCAAATTCGGCTTCCAAACGTCGATTGCTCTGGAATAAAATGTCCCATCCAAAATTTCATGTCAATACCAGTTTTTTAACACCCCAGGACAATCCCTATTGGTACTAAATTGTGGCATGGCCCGTCTCCCTAAATGCGATATACCTAGCCTGGATATTGCATAAGCCGTTTTGGCGTTAGCCACGGTTCACGCGACATCCATAAACCGGGGCTAGCGCCCGCCGGTTCACGAAATCGCAAAGTGAGGAATTCGTTTCTGTGCGTCCGCCAATCGTTCTTGAACTACATGCCAGCTTTCCAATTCCGGGCGGGGTCGCAACTGCGCCATGGGCATTCCCGAAGTTGCAGTTCGTGTCGCCGGGGCGACTAGACTAAATCGGTTCACATACTTTGGCGTTGTCGGACGCGTCAATTCTTTTTACTCCGTCCTCTGCATCCAGCGGAAGTCCCAACGCTTCGGTGATTCGATTGAACGAAGAACGCGAAGTTGTGAAGCTGATGACCTGAACCACATCGCGTGCCCCTGCCACTACGACTGCGTTTTTAACTTCGCCAGCGGTCAGCACGACGGGCGCATTACCCAAATTTTTGGCAAGGCGAAATAACGCCTGTTCGCGATCTGGGAATGAGTTCCAGTTTCCGTCCAGAGCATAGATCTGGTCCGAGGATTGGTTTAAATTTCTAAGTTGATCGCGGGCCCGTCCAAGGGCATACCATGCGCGATCTTGCCTCGCTAGGATCCAAGATAACTGAGCCTTGAGGAGTGGCGAAATGTCTCCTTTTTCATCCGAAGCAAGAATGCTGTCAAATCGGCTGGAACCAGCAGTTGGAAACCTTGCAAGCAGTCGAACCCAATTAGGAAGCTGACCGGAAAGCGAAGAGGTTCCAGGTAGGCTCTCCCGTGTTTTTGACTCGTCCATGAGCGGGATTCTGGGCTGGCGAGTCTTGCACTCAAGCAACATTTTTTCGACAAAGTCGCGAGGCTCTAGAGCAGGTCGAAGACTCACTGTTGCGCAGGTGTTGGGCGCGTCGCTGATGTCCGAAAGAACGACAATATTGCTGACGGTCTTCTCAAAAGCAGGAGAGGTCGGTGTGAGATAAGATCCTCTTGGACGCTGAGGATCAGGAGATTCCTCGGCTCGACTGCCCGCAGTTGCTGGCCCGATTCGAGAGAACCCACCTCCTTCCCTATTCTGCGGGACAGCAATCGCTTCTTTCCAGCGGTTGATGGAATTGTTACCCGCCATCGAAAGCACCATTTCCAGGATCTGGTTGTCCGTGAAATGCGATTTTAATCCCACGATATCGACGTCAGAAAAAAGGTGGGGCTCCAGTGTGAACTTCTTCGCAAATGCAAAAGCGGTTTGCGATGCGACATCAAACTGTTTCCAATCGTTGTCCAACAAAGCAATTTGGTCCTCAGACCGACCGAGGCCCAGTAATTTGCTCTCTTGGTGTCCGATGCAGTACTGACAATTGTTGACGCGTGAAACGATCCAGAAAAGTTCTACTTTCAATGCGTTGTCCAAAGTGAACAATGGGTCTTGCTGTCGAGAATTTCCTGAGGATCGATCGCGTGCCGTGCCATTGGCTTCCACGCCGACTGGGCTGGCAACATTTGGGCTAGCCGCGTTTTGATTTCCGTTCCTGCCTGCCTCGATGCCGTTTAGGTAGTGATACTTGACGCGGCTTTCATAACTATCTGCCTGCGCCCCTAGTTTCTCTCGATCACCATCTGTTAATTCTGGCAACGGTATTCTCGGCACTCGAACTTTAACGTCTTCGAGCAGTCGCTTTAGCTCCGGTCTTGTGAGTGGAGTTGGTCGAATTCCTTCCACTGAATCCTGCCCCATTGCGAACCCAGCCAAAATGAACGCTACAAAAAAGCACTGAGTTAATTGCATACGCATATTCTTATTCGTTTATAGTTTTGTTTTAGACAGAAATTCTAAGATCATCGCTGCATCAGCCTTCTTCGCGGAAGAACGTCAATGCTGGAGTCGTTGTTACCAAATAGTTGAACGAGCGTTCCATCATTTTGCCATCCTTCCAAGAGCACTTCAATGAGATCTTGAACCGGATGTTCGGACCCAACATCTCGCCATCGCCAAGGATTTGATAATCCGATAACTTTGCCCCGTTCTTCCATAAGTCTTCCGATACAAAGATCGGTGGCGTTTGTCGCGACAACTCGTCGATCGACGCCCCTGATTTCCATTGGCGCAGTAACTTTACCGCAAGCTCCTTTGCTTGGTGGCCATCGGATAGCGGCACTTTGCGTGGCCCACAACCGGTTGTAAATACCAAGCCTAGGAAAACAAAAACAAGGATCAAAGGAGAGCCGAAAGCAATTCTGAAAGTCATTACTCAGCCGCTCCGCTGGATGCTTCACCCTCATTTCGAGAGCCGAACGCACGCCACACCGCCAGATCGATACTGCGAGCGATGAAGACAATGGATCCATCGCAACGAGCAACTTGAACTCCACCTGTGTGGTAGCTCTTTGCCGTGGTAGAGATTCGCCCTGGCGGAAACATACAGGATCGACTTTGTGGTGGCGCAGCATGAAAGTAATTGGTGGACGTATGACCACCACTAAGCCACGGAGCTCCTACATTGCTATTTCCCTGCATGGCCAAATCAAGCGTATTGACTACTGCACAATCACGAATTGCCTCGTCGGCCGTGGTTGGATTCGTACCAGGACGAAACGTATCGGTAACGCTGGAAATCGCATTGCTAAAATCACCCTTTCCATGCTCGCTAAATGCAGCGGTATTGGAGAGTCCGTCTGTGATGTCGCCAAATTTAAGAAACTTGCTTGGGATCATCGGTCCATTTGGCTCGGGATAGCCGAAGTTCGGGTCGCTATTCAGCGTAGGTGGCAAACTATTCAAGATCCCCGACCCCTGATTCGTTCGGTAATTTGTTCCAGCCCAGCCAATAACCGGGATGGTTGTGATGGGGTCGGATGGGCAGAGGAACGACGGGATGTTTGCGGCCAACGCAGCCGTATTATTTGCATGCGTGGAAGAAACATTGAAATCGACTAATGCGTAGACATTCGATTGCTCCATGTACGGTAGCAGCGCACCGAACGCCGATATGCCTGATGTAGGCGCTCTCCCCGCAGGGAGACGCTTGTTGGACGACTCATAGTTATGAAAGGCCAACCCAAGCTGCTTGAGATTATTACCACATTGCATGCGCCGAGCGGCTTCGCGTGCAGCCTGCACTGCTGGCAGAAGCAATCCGACTAAAATGCCGATGATCGCAATCACCACCAAGAGTTCTACTAAAGTAAATCCACTTCGGCGCAAACGCGAAGATACAAATTGTGTCATTTGAAAAGTCCATTATTACGATTGAAATGCAAAACCAAAAATAAACAAAAAATAAATTGCAAGGATTATGGAACGCTCCCAAATGGAGGCGTTCAAACAAACCGTTCGAAAACGAGTAGAATCAAGAACCGTTTGACTATGAAATTGCGAGATTCGCTGTGCAATGAGCAAGAAACCGCGTCGAACCTATTTGCGATCAGGTGGGGCTGAGAAAGCACCAACGGCGTCGTGCGAGCTGAATGCCGCTAGACTATCAGAATGGGAGGAGGCGTCAAAACCTTCAGAGTCACAGACGAGGGAAGATCCTCGTCGCAGAATTCAAAAACCCGCACCTCTGGCGAATTCAAAGAGGGCAGAAGTGGATGGAAGTCCGAAGGCTGCCTACGAATGACGACGACACCGGCTGGTTCAACGGGCGGTAGCGAAGGAGCCGATCGGCAATTGCCACCCTGACAAACTGGCGTGGGAAGCGAGTCATTTCCCATTTCCGAAGAAATCGCTTTTGAGCTCGCTCGAGTGTGGTTAAGATAGTCGCCGCAACTACCCTCCGCATTTCGAACTCCATTCCCGATAGCAAAAACAACAAACGCCGACACGTAGAGTGCCATGCTTGCCGTTCGCTTTTTTACATTCATCGCTGACATAGGTTGCATGAAATCGGTAAGGACAGATAGTCGGTTCAACCTTCAAAGGTATCACCTGCCTCGCAGATAATCAACACATATTGTCAATTAAAACGGCTTAAGATCCCTTTCGGGACGACTTAAAACGGAAACACAGTGGCGCAAATAAATTCCGCGAATTGGTTTTGGATCACACATCAGACCGTCAATCAGGCACCTATGCATAAGTTTTCGAACAAAATGAATGAACATGGATGAACAAGAGGTACAGGATGATTTCAACTCGATCGCAGATTCACTTGTGTCGTGTGAATCGTTTGGTTTCGAGTTTCGGATTACCAAAATGGATCCGTAGGCCGACCTCGATTCCAGGCGCCTTTAGTTAGTTAATAATCTGGGCCTGGTTGTCGGGAGCGATCGTCTTTCCAGCCTTGATGACTTCGAATGCACGACCGATGATTTTCTCAGTGATTTCTCCAAACGGGTAGTCGGATCGACGATTATCCTGTCGTCCATGTTCATTTCTTCGGTTGTGTCGAGTATTCATGCTCTTAAAGTAAAATGGAGGCACGGAACGGAACGGGCCTTTCATTCTCCTGTTCATCCCCAGCCTGACTAAGACGCCTGTATCATCTTGATGTACTAAACTATTTGTGCATGGGTGCTTACTCTACTACTCAGTGTCTAATTTTTGGACCAATAACGTGCGGCGAAGTCGAGGAAGACGGGCCAATTCGGACCGTCGGTGTGACCACCCGCATGTTGACGGAATGCGATCTCACGGCGGATTGCACGGCAGCCATGTCGGGTCGAGCAGGTGCATGCGGCACCGTTTGGGCTTGAGACATGGCGGCATTTGGGATGGTCGCAAGTAAAATGACACACCACTGCCGTTGCCGGCAAATTGCCCGTCTTGTTCTCATCGTCAAGACCCTTAAGTTTTTTAGAAGCGAATTTGTGTCTCAATACAGGGATTCACGTAGGTCAGCCTGTCCTCATGCTTACACAGCCAGGTCGACCAAATAATGCTAACCGTCCGGTTGAGGACAATTGGCCCCACAGCGCTTTCGAAGTCGTTTGAATAGCAGGCTGAAAGTCACTTTCAGGGTATCTTTTCCGCCCTGATTCCGAAATCGGTAACTGCGGTTTTCAACAGAAAGCGGTAGTGAGTAATCTGAGGAGAATTACCAGTTCATAGCAAAGTCCCTGCACACAAGTGGCATTCGCGTAGCTTACGCGATACAATCGATAGTGAATCTATTGATAACTATTGAGATTAAGTCATGAGCATTGCGCTAGCAACCACTTGGGAAGATCGATTGACGGACCTTGGCAACGTTCCGTCAGCCAGGGTACGAAGCGAACCTGCACCGGGCGTCGCAACTGTCGAAGACGTCGTAAGGCTGCGCAACACCGAACGGCGACTTTATGAATTGGTCGATGGTACTTTGGTGGAGAAAGCAATGGGATGGCAAGAGTCATTTTTGGCGGGAATACTTTTGCATTGGCTTCACACTTACCTAGACCAGCATCGCATCGGCGTCGCAACCGGTCCGGATGGCATGACGCGTCTCTTTGGCGATACGGTGCGCGGCCCCGACGTAGCATTTGTTGCTTGGGCAAGAATGCCAAGTGGTCGGATTCCTAAGGAACCGGTGCCTGATCTGGTGCCTAATTTTGTGATCGAAGTTCTTAGCATCGGTAACACTTACGGAGAGATGTCTCGCAAACGACGCGAGTACTTTCATGCCGGTGTCGAACTGTTATGGATGGTCGATCATCGATCGCGAACGGTCACGGTATTCCGAACGCCCCAAGATGCGACTGTATTGTCTGAGGGCCAGAATCTAGATGGTGGCAATGTCCTACCAGGCTGGCAGGTTGACATCGCCGATCTATTCAGTCGCCTCGATCGCAACGCAGAGACGCAGTAGTCCTACCCTGTTGGCCGACGAATTCTCGAAACCTTGATGCGTCGATGCTCGTTTCGCTAGTCGTTTTTTTGTAACCGTTGACGGTTTTTGAATTGATGGTGCATTAGTTTACCAGGATTTGGTACTATCCAGCGATGGACAGTAAAGACCGACAGATTGAAGAGCTGAAAACACTCGTTGCCGCACTGACAAAGCGGGTCGCGGAGCTTGAGTTGGCCTTAGCCAAAGCGACAAAAGATTCGTCAACTTCGTCTAAGCCTCCTCAGTGCGTGAGATGCAACAAGAGTTTGTGGAATCGGAAATTTGACTGGAAAATTATGGACAGAAGGATGACTGCCACTCGAATCGATGCCAACGAATGGAATAATTGGAGATCCGAAATATTCCTGTCTCTGATTTTTTGTCAAAACGGAGAGAACGAGATCGACGTTGTTGCGGTTAAATTTCTTCCCGCTTCCGAGTTTCCGGATCGGGATCGGTTCAACATTCCATCTGCAATCCTATTTGAACAAACGGACCCAGGCAATTTTACCACCCATATTTTGGAGACGGGCGCATGCGATCAAAGACGCGGTGTTATTGTTAAAGGGCGTGAAGTCTAAATAGACATCGTCCACTATCTTAGCAACAACATGGCTACGTTGACGTATATGAGAATACCGAGGATGTCGCTGAGACCAGCTACGAACGGATTGCTCATCATGGCGGGGTC
Source organism: Pirellula staleyi DSM 6068 (assembly GCA_945900945.1). Lineage (GTDB taxonomy): Bacteria > Planctomycetota > Planctomycetia > Pirellulales > Pirellulaceae > JBKCUI01. The sequence goes on along the minus strand of CAMDKL010000081.1, from coordinate 19,735 downwards.
AAGGCCAAGTCGTTGGAAGACCAATGGCAACATGCTACCCATACACGTACCACATATCACAACGAATAGTACCGTGATCGGGATCACCATCGCCGCGTAGATCGTGGGCGCTAGAAAAAGGGCGCAGAAGAATCCTATGATGCCCATGAAGCTTCCCAGAACTACGCCCATAATGGCTTCACGTCTAAGGACAGTCGCCCAGTCGCGACCGTACACATCCTTGGTCGTTAAAGCCGTAATGACCAGCGTCGATGATTGGCTACCCGAGTTGCCGCCGCTGCTGATAATCAATGGAATGAACAACACTAACCACTCGTATCGTTCCAGTTCTAACTGATAGCTCTTTAACAAAAATGCGGTCGTCAACGCCGCAAAGAACAAAATCGTTAACCAAATACCGCGTTTCCATGACAACGTCGTCAGAGGCGTTCGCATATACGAATCCTTCAAGGGCTCCACCGCCGCGATTCGCTGAACGTCCTCCGTCGCCTCCGCTCGCACCACGTCGATGACGTCGTCGTGTGTAATGATGCCGAGCATATGGCGTTGGTCGTCGACAACGGGTATTGCAAGCAGATTGTAGAACGCTACTTTCTGCGCCACTTGCTCCTGGTCGTCTTGGACATTGGCGGTGACTAAGTCCGTTTTCATCAAATCGACGAGCTTGGTTTCCGGTCGACCGATCGCGGACACAAGCGCTCGCGTACTAACAACACCGCGCAAATGGTTGGTATCATCGGTCACGTAGATGTAATAGATCATTTCCAGCCGTTCGGCTTGTCGACTGAGTTGATCGAGGGCTTGTCGGAGCGTCAGCGATTCCGACAGGCAGGCTGCCTCGGTCGTCATCATGGCCCCCGCCGTTCCCTCGGCGAAGGTCTGCAGCCTACGAATGTCTCGCCGATCCGTGGCTGGGACTAAAGCCAAGATCTGATCGACTCGCTCGGTGGCTACCTCATGAAGTAGATCGACCGCATCGTCAGCTGGCAAGTGCGTGACCAGTACGGCAACTTGTTTGTCGTCTTGCGTGGCCAGCAATTCGACTTGCCGGTCCCATTCGAAGTATTGGAAAATCTCGGCTTGTAGGCCGGGGTCGGCATGCTGAAGCACTTGCCAGGTTTCGGAACTATCGAGCCCCTCCATGAACTCAGCTGTACGGGCTGGGTGCAACGCGACGCAAAACTCGCGCAGTTCCTCCGAAAGCTTATCTAAAAGCATTTCTCGAAGTTCTGGTAGGAACAGGGTGTTGATCATGGGAAGCTGGAGTGCGAGGAATAGCCCCCGGAAAGGAGCTCTATTATGATCAAAGTTCTCGTTTCTGATAGTGGCCAACCGCTTGGCAAAATGTGGGGACGCGGCTCAGTCCGCTGGCGAGCCGTATGCCCTGCTGAAGAGCCCAACTCCCCGCGGGAGGAGCCGCAGGGCCACTGTTTTTTCAGAGCTAAAAAAATCGAATCAACCGTCCGGACTGTCAATCAGTTCCTTGAGTCGCTCGGCTAGCGGAGCGGAAAAGCGATTCAACCAAGAAGAGTCAATGAGCCCGACCGAAATCATATCCAGAACATGAACTTGGTCTTTTCTGCGATGGCTCGTTAGCTTCATTCGTACGAGCGACTCGAGCTTCATGGTTCGCACATTCTTGACGTATTCGAACTCATCAACACCTGGAACGACTTCCACGTATTCCTGACGAACTTTTTCACCGGCGAAAACCACCTGGACCGCATCCCGAGCCTTGGCTTCTTTTCCATCTAAAAACATCGTTACACCAGCCGATTGCCGAAACAGGAAACCTACCGATTCGAGAGCTGGAATTGCCAAAGGAAGATCGCTACGATTGAGAACAATATCCACATCTCGCGTATTTCGAACGACCGATTCATCCGCTTGTGCAACCCAAACTTGGACGGCGTTACCACCGATAACGGCATAGGGAACACCAGCGTTGTTTTAGGGTTCCCCAAGCCCTTTTTTTAACTTGATGTGCTCCTCGAGCAATTCGGCCATCACATCATTTTTATTTTCGATCTTGGCTTCCAGCCGTTCGATTTTTTGATCCTTGACCGTTTCTTGACGCCGGACATTATGGCTGTTGGGCTTTCGTTCAAAGACGATAGCGAAGTCGAGAAAGTGATCGCACTCAGCCTTAATGGCAATCAAGGTGTAAATGCGATCGTGCAGAAGAGTCGGCGAGTACCCATTCCGGCACGTGTCGCTCCTGCGCAAGTGGGCGGCCATCGGCAAAAATGGTAGCGAATGCAATGAGCGAAATAACTGCGGCTTTCATGGTTCGTCCGTGTTGAGTATCCATCGTGTACATCTTAACTGTGCCCTTATCACGACGCACTAGTTAGTGATGGAGTCCTATCGAGAAATCACGGCGGAGACCGCCGTACAGCGTCAACCCAATTCGGGAAACGACTCGCGCCCAGCGATGCGACTAATAAGCGTCTTGGACCTGAGTACAAAGTCCGATTTGTAGTTTGCCACCTGCTGCTCGGTGATTTCAAGCAACTCGGCCGTATCCTGGTTGCCCATCCCAGCGACGAAAAGCAGTTCAATGCACTTCAATTTAGGCCAATCCGACTTGGACTGCCATTTCCTAATTTGATCCTTGAGCGCTTCGACCAAAGCCAACTCTTCCGTATCGCGGCGTTCGACCGATTGAGCGAGACTGCTTACTGCACGGTTTGCTCCTGGGACTCTCTGAGCGCCATCACTCGAGTCGTCACCGGTGTAAAACGCCAACGTATGGCGTCGACCCTCACGTCGCAAATGATCGGTTAGCTTGTAAGCAGCAATCGAAAACAAATAGCTCTCAAGGGGCCTCTGGCAATCGAAATTGGGCAAACTATTAAGGAATCCGATAAAGGTTTCTTGTACAATATCTTCTGCGTGAGAACGATCGATCAACCGCGATCCAACAAAAGCCAAGAGCCGACCCTCGAACCGGTCGATCAACTGCTGCCAAGCATCTGCATTCGCTGACCGAATGCTTTCGACTAGCAATCGCTCAGGGGAATTCATGTTAGATAGTTCTTCGTTCATCCCTTGAGTTTAGCTTTTTCACGGCGTGCTAACACCCCAATTGTGCCGGACAAAAGTGTGATTGCAAATACGCCAATGCCACCCAAAACTCCAACTTTTTTCGCTCGTTGTTCCCGTACGCTTTGTTTCTCCCATTTACGAACTTTAGAAAGCTGTTCCGATGAAATATGCAGTCCGATCCAAAGCTGATGGTACATGCCTGACGGTCGGTCTTGGATATTGTCAAATTCTTGCCCTGTCTTCACCCAATTCTTTTCAACATATGCCTGTGTTAGTTCCGGCAATTGGTCGGCCGCTGTAAACTCCAAGACGTGTTTATCCAAATACGCTTGAACGTCTGACATCATCCTTGCCTTTAAATCCTCACGACATTGATCCAGGTCTGGCAAAAGCGTACTGCTGATCGCAAGGCTATGCTCATCACCTAGGACTAAACCCTTCTTGACCCATTCGGGGGTACTCCCGTTGAGAACTGGCAGTGGGGCTGTTTCCCCAATCGAGTCGCCTAGGACCGAATCAAAGGAATCGTTGCTATCGATTTCCGCTCTAGGGATTGCGGGCTCATTCGGAGGAACTAGCACGATGGGTGGCGTCTCGAGTATCGGTGCTGGCTTTGACATCACGATCGTCGCTTCCGAATGCTGCATTTTCATTTTGGCGATCTCACCTTGCAGTCGCTCCGCCATCGCAGCCAAGTCTTCTAGTCTGCTATCGGTTAAACCAACCCAGTCTTCCAATTTTTTGATAATGCCCGGTGACGTTATGTTGCTTGGTTTTTTCGCGTCCTTGTTTTCAAGTTCAACGATTGCTTCTCGATTTCCTGATGCCTCCTGTGTTTGCCCCATTGCCATTGCTGTTAACCCAACGATGGATGCAAGTTGCAGAAAAAAAAGTGTGAAGGTCGTGCGCATGATATTGTTTAAATTCGAAAAAGTGATAAGGCATTGTGGAACGGCTGTGTTCCGCTCACACACTAGGAATCCATGTCAGCCTGGGGACAGGCTTACCTACGTGATCACGCAATTTGTGTTTTTTCTTTGAAATCCATCCATGGAGACGCCATCTGCAATGAGAAAGAGGTGGCTCCAGCGAGGAGGAAACACCATGGTGCAGGGAAATAGAACAGCCCTTGAACCAAGGCGGCCATCGCTACGCTCCAAGCAATCGCCCAAACGCTGAAGCGACTTTTTCGGAGGATATCCGATTGTCGCCACCATCGAACAATCCACATCAGCGCTCCGAAGTAAGCGATGTGACCAGCAAGCAACGGCATGGAGTTTTGATCGTAAAATCCTTGCCAGCTCTTGTTCCAAAGAGTTTTTCCATCGTTGATAGTCAAGAAGTTTTGTTGCGTTGTGATCTCGGACCACGGAACCATCAGGAACTCACTAAGTGAAAAACTTGCAACGCCAAGCATGACTCCAGCCGTAAGCTGAACAAACCGAAAAACGATCGAATCCTCCGCTTTCGATTCCCAACTCCGGGCTAAGAACAGTATGGTCCAGGTCATCATCAGTGACATGATTCCAGTCCAAGCGATGCCGCTGACCAAAGACGCGGCATTGCCCTCGTTCCTGGCAATTGTCAACATGCTACCGCTCCCAGCGATGACCGCCATGACCATACCGGAAAAAGCCCAACTTCGGGTGGTCTCGTGGCTGCGCGTCCAAAGGCCTTGTTGCTGCAGATTTTTGCGAGTTTCCGATTGCCAAGTTCGAAGCGCAACTTTGTATGGGATCGATACCGGCTTGGGCGGTTTGGGCTGAACATTCTGGTAGTGCACTCTAGGTTGCATAGCGACAGGTGAGGATCGCGTCGGCTGTACGATTCGAGTAATTTGGGGCTGGGTTCCCGCTCCAGGCGTCGGATAGGGTTTGTTTGCTCCGCCGATTAAATACCAAATAACGTAATAACAAACATAGGTACCCAGCAAGACAAACATCAAAGGAGCGATCCATCCGGAATTCATCACCAGGAGAATGATCGAAAGGATGATGGCAACACCTCGGCCGCCTGGAGGCAGGTTTCGATAAAATGCCTGTGCTTCTCCGACGGCTTGGTGCACTGCCCGGGCGACTGGTTCTCGATTGAGGTTATCGCCCATTGTTGTACGGTTTCGCGAATTGCGATATCGCCATGGATCTAAATAGGCTGGTGATTGAGCTCCTGCAGCCGTTGCATCGATACTACCGATGGGTCTGGCGATAGGAATTTCATTGGCAACTCCCTTGGTGCGAACCGGTTGCAAGACGGGTGGTACAGTGACTTCATTTGCGTTGGTATGCTTGACCGCAAGGCCGCTTGCGTCCAGCCCCCAACCGAGAGCGCTGAGCATTTCCCTACAATCGCGAAATCGTGAAGTTGGGTTTTTTGCAAGCGACTTTTGGATGACGTAAGCAAAGGGTTGAGGAACCTGTGACAAATCCGGGTCAGCCGTCAAATGCTTGAGGATAATTTCTTGACTGCTTTCACCGTCAAAGGGAACGTTACCGGTCAACAGTTCATAAAGAATGATGCCAAGCGAGTAGATGTCTATCTCCTTGCCATATTCTCCTTTGCCGATCTCGGGAGCCATGTAATGGAATGTTCCAACGCTTTCTGTTTGTCCACCACGCCGTGAAGCGCTAATATATTTTGAAAGGCCATAATCACCAATTTTGATTAGGCCTCCATCGGTAAAGGCATTGGCGGGTTTCAAATCCCGGTGCACAATTCCTTGATCGTGCAAATAGGCAACTCCAGCTACCAGTTGAGCGAACCATTGCATCGTTTCGTTAAGATGCATTCCTTGAGGTGCCTTGTCCATCAAGTCTCGGAGCGAATCGCCATCGATAAACTCCATCACAATCCAACCCTGCTCGATCTTGTCGAACTTGATGTCGTAGATGGCAACTAGATTGGGATGTCGTAGGTTGAGACAATGTCGGACGCCACGTACTTCGACTTCTAGATTTTTTTGAATCCGCTTGAGCGCAACTTCCTTTCCTGAATCACTCTCGGCAAAATAGACTTCGCCGAAACCGCCAGAGCCAACACCTCGCTTGATTTTATAACCATCGAGAGGAGTGTCGCCGCTGCCGTATTGGAATTTCATCGAAACACCGATGGGTTCTGATCTACTGTGTTTTTTGGACGGGTTGCTAAGGGACGTGCCCTTGGCAGAATCAATGGCTAATATTTCTCGTGGTGGGCGCCGAAGCATTGCAAACATTATGTTCTCTCCGTCACCTTTTCTGCAAACGCAGTGTTATTTTCGAGTTCGATTCCATTAGTACGTTTAAGTTTACTCTGGGGTGAATTTCGTTTCTGCCCGAAAAAGCTTGGTAGCATTATTCGAGCGTCATTGAAATTTCGTCGCCACGTATCCTCTGGCCCTGAATCAAAGGAAACGGGGCTCTGACTGGCTTGCCGTCGATCCGGATATTGGCTTGCTCGTTCACTCTGCACATCCAGTGTTCGCCTTTGCGGAACAATACAACCTTGGTTGTCCATTCCGGACAAATCACGTGCGAATTCGATTCGGGTCCCAAAACACAGGATTCCCCCATCAGCAATGCAGCTGATAGCAGCGGTTGCCAGCGTGTATGGCCGATCAATTCCAACCGAGCAGAACCACTCAATTGTGTGGGTTTAACATACCGAAGCTCAATGCGGGAGCCAAGAGAAATGACAGAACCATTACAAAGTAAGACCGCTCGATCAATCTCCGCACCGTTGACCTGAACAAGTTGCAGTGGCTGAACCAGATGGTCTTCGCCATGCCTTCGAATGACAGCAGTTCGGCGACTAAGGTCTCCGCGAATCGCTAAATCAACTTGATTACCGGGAAATGCTTGGCCAATCGTGACTTCGTTCTGATCGCAAATCGCGTAGCTTCCAACGCCATCGATCCACAGGATTTTCGGTTGGGCCATGGCGATCGTCTTGGCGGAAGAGGAAAGGGGTCTTTCGAGATGGCTCATCATACTATCATCCTCTCGTTTTGCCCCTTAGGATAGGCATCCAGATTGTCATCTTCGCCGCAAAGGGTCCCATCGGCTAATCCCAAAACTAGACATTGACGGACCACTAGTGCTTTGTCCAGATTGGATTTTTGGGTTGAGCCGCAGGCGCTAGCCCAATGGCACTCACTTTGCGATTTCGTGAACCGGCGGGCGCTAGCCCCGGGCCTAAATTCGCTGGCGAATTCACCTAATACGAAGTCCTAATATGCCGCTGACACACATTATAGGTTTTCGACTAAGGATTTTACTTCAATGCTGTTGCGATTGAAGTAAAGCGAAATCTGGTCGACTAGGTCGGATGGTGTGTCTTCGTCCGAAACCGGAATACCGACGGTTGTATCGCAGGTATCCACCATTCTTTCCTCGACGTCGATTCGGGTGCCAATATCAGCCACTGTCTGGCGGACGGTGCTGACACGGCTGTCGTTGACCGAGAATTTATTACTCGTCTTAGCCACTTCAACCATGGTCAGTCGGGCTTGAAGATTCTCTACTTCGACCTCGAGTTGTCTTTTGGCTGCAAGCATCTCGTCCAGTTTGCGTCGAGCGCCTTCCAGATTTTTTTCTCTAGCAGACAGAATTTTTCCAACCTTCTCTGCAGTCGCTTCTTGTATTTGATAGCTCCTGAACCGACTGGATAAGTCCTTTTTAACTTGTTCCATATCAAATGACTTGCCGCCGTAGCTGACAAATTTCGCACCGCTTTGGACATCGTCCTTGAGTTTCAGAATGGCTTGTTTTGATTTAGCTAGCGTGGCATTCTTGGATTGCACTTCGCGTTGCAAGCGGGCTACTTCGACTTCTTCGCGAGCGATGACCTTGAGGTTTCCGGCTATTTCGGGCTTTAGGTCGCTGATCATTTCCCGTGCTCGGCAGATTTCGACATCGAGCGGAATCTGATCCTTGATCGTATCTCGCAAGCTGTGATAGCCGGTCTTGATGTAGCTGACGCTCGATCTTCCAACAAAAATGGCGCCAAGACCAACAACAATTGCAGACGCCAATAAAACTTTCTTTAACATGGTATTTCCCCCAAAAGCTGATGAAACAGGTACGGGAACTCCCCGCTTTGCCGCTCCCATTCATCACGCCATTTTCAAGGTTGAATCGCCCTTTGCAAATCAGCAAACCTTTGAAAACCGACCGAAAATGAGGGGCACGGACAAAGAGACATTCGGGGGCGGTTGCAGAATCTTGGAAGTTTTTCTTTTTTTTGGGAAACGCCGCTCATTTTTTAAAAGTCCCGAGAAAGCTGATTCTGGTAGGTACTTCAAGCGATTCGAGGTACTCAGTATCAGTTCAAACTGGAAACCGCTTGCAAACCGCCGGTGAAGCAATCTTGACTCCAAGTTCCAATTTTCTTAATTCCCAACCGCTTGGAGCCAATGCCGAACTCGCCTTGTTGCCATAATGTCATTCCGAAAAACGCAAATCACTCAAACGATCGATCGCTGGTTTCGCCTGCCTCTCATCTGCTGCGCGATCGTTTTCCTATTCGGAACAGGTTGTCGACAACGTGCTTATACGGAGCTCTACGTTGAGAGTATGGCCAGCGAAATTCGAATGCTCGAAGACCGGGTTTTTGAATATGACGCGGCATATCTCGAAAAAGACGCTGGATATGAATCTGCGGTCCAAGAACTCGATCGACTGAGAAAGAAGACTGCGGAACTTCAACGCCAGCTTTCAATGCTAAAGCTTCCCGACTCCTCGTCTCCCAGCCTGGAAAACCCGCCGCTCAGACTCCGAGGCCAGCCTCGCGTTCCATCCGAAACGGTTCCCGATGAATCGTTAAGCGTGCCCACCGTTTTGATTCCAGACTCGATTAAGTTGGAGACCATCGAAAATCCGCCGGTCGTCACTCGAACACCTGTCTCTCCGCCGCCGCTCAACAGCAAAAGTCGGACACCAGACGACGGCGAGTTGTTACCACAGGCTCAGCCCAACCTCCTCGAAAAAGCGAAGAACCTGCAGAATGAACCGCAAGCATCCAATGGCAATCGCTTCCCTAAGAGCAATTTCAATTTGCCTGCGGCCGACAGTTTAACCGAGCAAGTTAGCATGCCCGAATCGATGGTCAGATCCGCACAACAACCCAAGCTGATGGTGACGCCATCGCAACCTTCGAATCTGCAACCCTCCGATTCCTCGCCGCCAACCAGCGCACCATCGCTCCTTCGAAGAGCTTTCCCAAAAATCAAGGATAACGATACCCAAGGCGCGATCCAACGCGGGATGATTCGACTGCCGGAAGGATCGAAGGTCCAATTTGCGTCTGCCATCGAGCCAGCCGCTGGTACCAAGCCAATTGAAGTCGTCGACAATAAAATCGTCGAAATCGCATTCCATTCGACGATGTGCCGAGGTCATAATTTCGACGATCGCGCCGGTGACGATGGTCTTTACCTGGTAGTGACTCCGATCAATGCAATTGGACAAGTCTTAAACCAAACGGGCACACTTACCGTTGTTGTCGAGGATGCTGCCGAGACCAAAGTCTTTGGTCGCATCGCTTCCTGGGAGTTTACCCCTGAGCAACTTGCCGAAACGCTTGAGCCGATTGGGACCGCTCAAGGTTTTCATCTGAGTTTGCCCTGGCAAGACAAAATACCGACAAGCAAAATTGTCACTGTTTTTCTTCGCTATTCCATCGCAAACGGACGCACTCTTGTAAACCGGCGCGATGTACATCTGCGTATAAACTCTACCGAGCAACCTGTCTGGACCCCACGCAAGTCAACCACCCTAAAATAATGTGGTTTCGAACGAACACTGCCACGCGCTGGCGAAACAATCGTGGACAATTGTTCTACCATGAGGCATGTGCCACGAATCCGTCGACCAGACCTTCCTCTCCCTCATCGAAATCGACTTGTATGCAAATCACACACCACGGCGGTCATTTGGGTGTTACGGGTTCTTGTCATGAACTCCACTTTACGGATTCACGATCCGTCTTGATCGATTGCGGCATGTTTCAAGGACAAGATGCACGCGGTAGAGATGGCATGGATATCGACTTCCCTATCGAGCATGTTCAAGCTCTCATCCTAACGCACGTCCACATTGATCATATCGGACGGATCCCATATCTCCTGGACGCTGGGTTCAACAAGCCGATCTATTGCACCAAGCCCACGGCAAAGCTCCTGCCAATCATGCTTGAGGATGCGATGCGGTTGGGAATTACCCGAAATCGTCGTGTCATCAAGGAATTCCTAGACGACCTGAGGCGACTTATTCGACCCATTCCGTACGGCAAATGGACGAATTTACAAACCGGCAAGTCGCATGAACTGATTCCCAGTAGCGCCGAAGGCACCCATCATGAGCTGGAGTTTCGATTTCAGCCGGCTGGCCATATTCTTGGCTCTGCGTACGTCGAAACGAACTACGGCGATGAGCGTTATGTCTTTAGTGGCGACCTAGGTTCGCGTTGCACTCCGATTTTGAATGACCCGAAGAGCCCCGAGCGCGCGGATGTCTTGGTTCTTGAGAGCACCTATGGCGATCGCATGCACGAGGGGCGGGAAACTCGCTTGCATCGACTCGAATCGATCTTATGTGAAACCATGCAAAATCAAGGCATCACTATTATTCCAGCGTTCAGTCTGGGGCGAACGCAGGAGTTGCTTTACGAAATCAACTTGATAATGGAAGAGATCGGGCACAAAACAAAGTGCTCGATGCTGAAGCAAATCGATGTGATTGTCGATTCACCATTGGCGCTCAAACTAACGGACATCTACGAACAGATGCGGGAGTTTTGGGACGAGGAAGCGCGCGAAGTTTTGACGGTCGACAATCAGCCGCTCGTTTTTAAGAATCTCGTGGAAATCGATCGCGGCGGAGATCACCGCGCAACCTTGAGCTATCTTCAAAAATCGGGCAAGCCAGCGATCATTATTGCGGGCAGCGGTATGTGCACGGGCGGCCGGGTCGTGAACTACCTCAAAGCGTTCCTAGGTCGGGAAAACACCGACGTCGTCTTCGTCGGCTATCAAGGAATAGGCACCCTCGGTCGGGCGATTCAAAACTGCCAGGCTGGGCAGGGAAAAGTCTGGATTGACCATCAAGAGATCGAGGTCAAAGCAAAAACCTACACGTTAAGCGGCTACTCCGCCCATGCAGACCAATCCGACTTACTTCGATTTGTGCAAGGAATCCCAGTAAAACCCTGCGAGATCCGACTTGTCCATGGCGAGGCTCCGGCAAAAGCAGCCTTAGCAGAGCAATTAAGAAATCTTGGCTACAACGTGACTTAATGTTAGCGATAGGAAAGCCGCATTGGATTGCGGCTCTCCTCCTTATGCGTCGGATGGGCGATTCAAGTTCCGAATTCAGGTCGGCGACGTCCGAGTTGTTCTTGGAGACGCATAACAATGCTGGTGTGCATTTGGCTGACACGGCTTTCGCTCAGATCCAGCGTTGCACCGATTTCCTTCATCGTCAATTCTTCATAATAGTACAAAATGATGATGAGACGCTCATTGCGATTGAGACCTTTGGTAACCAGTCGCATCAGGTCGCTCTTGTTGACGCGACGTGTTGGGTCTTCGCTACGTTTGTCCTCGAGGACGTCGATTTCACGGACGTCTTTGTAGCTGTCGGTTTCGTACCACTTCTTATTGAGCGAAACCAAGCCGACGGCCGATGCGTCACTCTTCATCTTTTCCAGTTCATCGATTGAAATACCCATGCAGGCGCACAATTCGTGCGTACTTGGAGCTCGGCCATACTTGGCTTCGAGTAGCTTGGTCGCCTCGTTGAGTTTGCTAGCTTTGCTCCGGACGAGTCGAGGGACCCAGTCCATGGTTCTCAATTCGTCCAACATCGCACCGCGGATTCGCGGTACGCAGTAAGTTTCGAATTTGACTCCGCGTTCCATATCGAATGCATCAATGGCATCCATCAAGCCGAAGATACCTGCACTGATCAGGTCATCCAATTCCACTCCTTCTGGGAGCTTTGCTCTGAGGCGTTCGCCATTAAAGCGAACCAGAGGCATGTAGCGTTCGATGAGGATATTTCTCAGATCGACGTTGGTTAGGTCCAATTTGTATTTAGTCCAAACATCAAAAATGTCGATGCTCGATGCTACAGTCGTCGCCATCCGAACCTCCGTGATTAATATGGCAAGGGTTATGATCACCAGTCGCAACTGGGATCCTATGGTCGTGTTTTCTGGTGCTACTCCGCGAACGAAGCAAGCGTGTGTGTACCCATTCCATTTGGCAACACATGGTTCTCGCCGCTAATCGTCGAGATCTGCGGCGAGGAATCTGTTCTGGGATACGGACTCTACTGACTTGGAACTGTTAATTCCACATCAATTGATCAAAGATTACGCTTGCCCTACTCAGGCTTTACCAAATTGCCCAACTCTGCAATCTTCTGGGTACTGGACCCGGAATACATTTAACGGCGATCGATAAAGGTCTAATTAAGGAGCGTTCTTTCGTCCCTCTCGTAGCTTTTCAAACTTATTCCGATAGTTCATTTCGACACTTTGGCGAACCACAGAATCCGCAACTTGTCCAATTCCCAGGCCGATCGTGGCAAATACCACTGAAGCGGAAAGGCATTGAGTCAAAATGGTTTCTGGAGTTTCACCGCCCACTAGACCAAGAATAATCGTGGTCGACAAAGCGATACAACCAAGGCATGCCGCAAACAAACGTCCCAACGAATGACTCACTGGGGATAGGGTTTTTAAGCTATTTGACCAAAGGTTTCCCTTTGGATTGAACGTTGACCAAGTCGACTATCTGACTCCATTTCTTACGTTTCGTCAGTCGGTACTTCCCGTCGAAAGTACTATCGGCGATGGTTGAACGGTTTCTTCACCCTGTTGCAAAAAAATTCAAGTTGTTTTCGAATACCCTTTGCAGCTTTTACCAAACCTTACCCATTTTCACAAAATCATGGCCAAACAACACTCACCACGGTTTCTAGCCATCGCAACGGATTCCAAGGCTCGCGTACGCGAATGTACGGTTGAATCTCTCAAGTCGCGAATGGACCAAGGAGAATCGATCCTGCTAATCGATGTACGCGAGGAGAGTGAATTCGCGGCTGGACACATTCCGGGTGCGATTCACGTAAGCAAGGGGGTCCTCGAACGGGACATCGAAACCGTTGTTCCCGACCCAAATACGGAAATCCTGCTCTATTGTGGTGGCGGATTTCGATCCGCTTTGTCTGCGGACAACTTGCAACGGATGGGATACCAGAATGTGGTCAGCGTGGACGGAGGCTGGCGCGACTGGACAGAAGCGCAATACCCGACCGCAAGTTGATGAATTCACCAACGCATCGAACATTAACCCAAAATCTTGCAAGCGTAAAACAGAAAAGAGGAGTCGCAAGCTAGCAGATTGATGATTAAACTACAGTGCTCAATCCTGAGTGGGTTTAAAACGAACTTGGAATATGGAATAAGGCCGCTTGGTGAAATTGGCAGACACGCCAGACTTAGGATCTGGTGCCGAGAGGCGTCGGGGTTCAACTCCCCGAGCGGCCACTAATAGATTTTCAGTAAAGACCGACAAAGTGTGCGGTCTTTTTTCTTTTGATCTAGCAATCGCTGGAAAGTTGGCGTGTATGACTGTCGAATCGATTTCTAGCCCGAGCAACCAACGCATCAAAGCCGCCAATTCTTTGAGAGACCCACGCGAACGGCGAGATAGTGGCCTAATGATTATAGATGGCGATCCGATCGCAAGGCATGCCCACGCTGGCGGAATCGAATGCACGGAACTCTTTATCTTAGAGACTTCAGAAGAATCCCATCGCCTACTGGTATCCGATTGGCAGAGTTTGGTGCCGGGGATACGCATCAATCTTATTTCCAAACCAGCTATGGCTAAATTGCAATACGGAGATCGTGATGTTGGATTGATTGCGGTTGCCCGTCAGCCTAGCTTGGCCCTAGAGACGCTCGATGAACGCATCCTGCCGAAAGTCAGCCAAGGTTTGTCGAAGTGTTATTTGGTTTTGGATAGGATGGAGAAACCTGGAAACCTAGGAGCCGTAATGCGCACAGCGGATGCTGCGGGGGTTGCCGCAGTGTTGCTTAGTGATCCGGTGAGCGAAATGTGGAATCCAAATGCGATCCGATCTAGTTTGGGTGCGTTGTTTCGAGTGCCAATGGCCGTTGGATCCGGAAAACAAATCCAGGACTGGCTAAAGGAACGGACGATTGCGATCTACGCGGCACGAGTCGACGGAAATCTTTCGCATACGGAGCCTGTGTATGAGAGCAGCGTCAGCATCGTAGTTGGTAGTGAAAGCGATGGGCTTGGCGAAAATTGGATCAAACCCGGCGTGACTGCGGTACGGATTCCTATGCATGGCGCAATTGACTCGCTGAATGCGAGTGTGAGCACATCGATTATTTTATTCGAAGTGCTTAGGCAACATGGTCGTTTCTAGTTGTTGCCGTTGACTTGAATGATTCGTTTCCGCTAAATCCCACTCTTGGTCTGATGCAACAAAGTCGCCAACGAAAACACCCCTGAAAAATTCCTATCAGGAAATAGGCGGATTTTTCGGATTATGCATGTTGTGCGGACTGCGAATTGCCGAAACAAGAAACGTTCTCAATTGAGGACCGACCGGAACAGAAACAACGGCATTTCAGCTCGAAGCGGGCCGAAGTGCTACAAGCTACCAAAGGGAATTGTTAGCATGCGAACTAAACTCGCGAACTGGACACGTTTGGCCGTAGTTGTCGTTGCTGTGTTTGGAACACAGACCGGATGCAAAAGCGGATGGAAAATGCCAGGCACGGACATGTTTCCGTGGTCCAAAAAGCCATCGGAATCGACGTTGGCCGGCAGCAGTCCAAGCCTTTCGATGCCGTCGAATAACCCGACGTCAACAGCTGGCCCTGCTTACAAGAATAGCCCATCACCTTTGGCGAGCAATGCAACCAACCCTAGACGACCGACGTCGCCGTACGGTGCCGTCAACTCCACCGTGCCAGCCTTCAACATGCCGCCGAACACTCCAACGGCAAGCAGTTATCCGCCGAACAGTCCAATGTCAAACAATGGATCCGGAGTCTCAGCGGGCGCAAACGGATACTCGACTGGTGCGTACAACATGGCCGGAAATACAAATCGAACGGGTGGCTTCACGCCACCGACTGGCTACGGGCCTCCGCCACAATCACCGACTGGCTACGGGCCTCCGCCACAATCACCAAGTGGGTACGGTTCTACATCAAATCCAAACGCTCTAGCTGGGCTGCCGCCAGGGTATGGTGGGATACCATCCGGATTGCCTCAAGCGTCAAATAATTTGCCAGTTTATGCCCCCATGGGGAATGCAAATATTCCGGCTCTCCCAGCAGCTTACAACGCTGCCGCCGTCAACAGTATGCCGGCAAGCAGTATGCCGAATGCATTGCCGAATGCCGTTCAGCCATCCAGTCTTCCCCCAACTAGTGCATACGGACCAGCGGTCGCTGCTCAGACCTACACAGGCGCTGCTCCCTATCGACCAGGCAGTGTAGCACGACAAACTAGCTACGATTTTTCCAATCAAGGAGCAGGCGCTCCTGGGTTGCCTCCAGCAAGCGTCCCCACGACGGCAAACGGCCTGCCCTACGGTGCCCCAAACGGAATGAATCGTTAAGGCTAAATAGTTAGCATCCCAATTCCTAACTCCAGATAGCCGAAGTCCAACGACTTTGGCTAATCCCAATTGTTGGTCGAACGATTTTGCTTCTTTTCGCCAATGTTTTTCTTGTCCGCAATGCGACGTCGTTGGGAACCGCGGGTCGGCTGGGTTGGGCGTCGAATCGTTGGCGGTTTCATCGCTTCCAAAATCAAGTGCCTTAAACGCTCCCGACACGCTTGAATATTTCGGGGCTGTTCGCGATGCACTTGGCTGGTGATTTGCAAAATCCCAGCCTCTGTCAAGCGGTTACCTGCCAAGGCTCGCAATCGAATCATCGCGGTTGGGTACAATACGGTACTGTTGGCGATATTCCAGCAAAGCGTCGCCTTGGTGTTGACTTTGTTCACATTTTGACCGCCCGGTCCGCTACTGCGCGCGAAGACCAATTCCAGTTCGCTAGCGGGTACGATCAAATGCGCGGTAATAATTAGATCTTCCATAACCTATAGAGTATTCATTCATGCGTTTTTTTTCGATCTCAATTTTGCCCATTATTTTGGCCCTTTCAACAGCCGTCACATCCGGGTGCGGGGCGGACATTCAGCCGCCGCCATCCGTTCGTCAAGCCGATTCACTTTGGACGCGAAAATCGGGAATCGATTGGCCTCGTATGCTCGGCCCGAACTATGACTCTCGAAGCCCAGAAATCGGAGTTCAAACCAAATGGCCAACCGATGGGCTCAAGGTAGTCTGGACGGCCGACACTGGCGTGAGCTACGGAAATGGAGTGGCTGCAACTGGCCGCTGGTTTCAATTCGATCGATTTGGCGATGTAGAACGGCTTAGCTGCCTGAATGCCGAAACCGGTGTGCAACTGTGGAAATGGGAGTCACCCGTTCAATATCGCGATTCTTATGGATACAACAACGGACCTCGATGCAGCCCCGTGGTGGACGGCGATCGCGTGTACGTACTGGGGGTGGCAGGGACGCTGGCTTGCCTTTCCGTTGCGGATGGGACTCCGTTGTGGAAACTAGAGACGAATCAAAAGTACAACGTCAGTCAAAACTTCTTTGGAGTGGGCGCATCTCCATTGATCTACAAGGACAAAATCCTCGTGATGATTGGCGGCAGGCCATCCAGCGTCTCGCTTACCAAATCGACGGGGTCGGCCATGGTGGCTTTTGACAAAGTCTCTGGTAATGAGATCTATCGGGTCGGTGATTTCCTTGCCAGTTATTCGGCGCCCATCATTCACAAGATCAATGGCGCAGATGTTTGTTTAGCTTTTGTTCGCGAAGGGCTGCTCGCCTTTGACCCAGAAAATGGATCGAACGAATCCTTTTTTTCATGGCGTGCAGACGATCTCGAAAGCGTGAATGCAGCATCCCCGGTTGTTTGGAAGGATCGAATCCTATTATCGGAGACCTACGCACGAGGAAGCGTCTTGCTGAAGCTTACTAACAAGGGGCTAGTAGAACTATGGAAAGACGGTTCGGGCCGCAAAGAACAAGTCCTGCGGTCGCATTGGTCCACTCCGTTGCTCGATGGTAACGTCCTATATGCCAGCAGCGGACGCAATGAACCCGACACAGACCTGCGTTGCCTCGAATTGAAAGAGCCTGGGAAGGAGACCGAATCATGGAAACCGGATGTTCGATGGACCATACGGAATCACGACCGAATGACAGGATTGATCGTTGACAATCATTTGCTAATGCTGGGCGAATACGGCACGCTACAGTTGATCGAGTTGAACAAAGATAAACTCACGGTAATCGCTCAAATGGACTTGGCACAAACAAGAGATGCTCGAGACGGAAGGCCGTTGATTCAAACGCCAAGCTGGGCACCGCCCGTCTTGTCGCATGGCTTACTTTACGTGCGAGGAACAGATAAAGTCGTTTGCTTGGAGTTAATACCGTAAGCGTTCACGACAGCCAGGGTCGAATGGGCGTTGTCGCCTCGGGCAGGTTCAGCTAGACGTTTAGGCTTGGAGTGCCCGCTTTTCTTTTGCTTTGATCAATCTCTTCGCTCGGTCGTATTGCTTGCGCTCCGCTTTGTCGCGACGCGCTTCGACTCGATCAGCTCGGACCGCTTCGGGGTGAGATTTCTTCTAGACGTCCGGCAGCATCGACTTGTAATCGGTCTCGCCCGCCAGCAGGCGTTCAAGAATATCCTTCAGGTAGAACCAGACGTCCAGATCGCGACGCTTCGCACTGCTAACCAAACTCATCAGCTGCGCTGCCCTTTCACCCGCTCCTACGTTACCAACGAATAGCCAATTCTTTCTACCGATAGCTACCTGCTTCATTAGGCGCTCAATAGCGTTATTGTCAATCGGGACGTAGCCCGTCTGAGCATAGCTCATCAGCGCCGCCCAATTATTGTTGATGTACCCAACCACCTCCGCGAAATTCGCCTTGGGCAAGACCACTGGCTCCGTCTTGGTGTCCAGCCATTTGCGAATTGCACCTAGGACAACGACTGATTCCATCTGACGCGACTCAAGCCTCTCCTCATCCGAAGCCATATAGCTCACCAGTGGCTCGAACACGAAGCACGATTGTCGAATGATACTGATCCGCGTCGAGCGGCTTGGTGCCCAGCCTAGACTGGCGAACGAATCGACTTAGCGATTGACATTGCTGGAATCAAAGCTCCGAAAGCGTTGCTGCCACTGGAGTGCGTTGGTGTCGTTTACAGATCGGGTGATGGTGGCCTCGTTGGAAAGAAGTTTGCTCTTAGTTGCGATGTTGCCAAAAGCAGAAACTACCCCGCGAATCAAGCCCGCGCCGACTAAAACTGTACTGGTTGTGATGAACACTGACATTCAATTGAGTGAGGCGTGAGCTCAATATTTCCTTGGCTATCAGTGGCCTGAGCGATAAGTTGTTTGTCCGCCGGTGACTCAAGGGTAATCACCCAGTCGGCAATTCCAGCATGTTGAGAGGTGATCCGTGCTGGAAGGCCATTGACACGCACCGATCGAACTTCGCCGTTGTCGTGCGATACACCGCGCACTATTTTCGTCATTCCACTTAACTCAATATTTGTTACGAGCGTCGCAGGAGGCACATCATCGACAGGGTCGAGGAGATCAGGAAAAGGCAATTCTTTGATCGTCGCAGCTCGGACTTCGGGTCCACTCCAGCCTTGGATACTTTCGTACGTGGCGTCGTTGGCAACCGAGGGGATTTTTACACTCGCAACGTGAGTCGTCGTACTGGGCAGGGGGGTATCGTGAAAATAATAATTTACGGGTGTGTCAATTCTGTTCGACCGAGGACCACCACCGAAATCCACGACGCTGCTACTATTCGTTTCGCAGTTTCGAACTGTAATACTGCGAAAATGCCCTGCAAGATCCGGGATAGATCCATTGCGAGTCAACTGAATGAGCGGGTCGCGCCCCATACGGCAGTTTTCAAACGTAAGTCGATCGTACGTAAAATTGCCAAAAGGGAGACTCCTTTCGTCATGTCCGCCATTGAGTGGCTCGGAGTTGACACTGTGGAACTCGAGGTCGCGATACACGTGGGAATCGTAATCAGGATGATATATTCCATAAGCGGCATTCTTCACTTTTAATCCATCGAGTAGAAAGAATTGGACGTTAGGTCTGATCACGTAGTGCGATTCCCAGGCTCTCAAGTTCCGAGCAATGAAAGGATGCTGACGGTCGCCGTGTACCGTTCCATGCTCTTCGTCGCCGAAACGAAAACTAAAAAGCCCATCACCATGCGATTCATTGTCCTCAAAACGAAAAAAGGGAATTGTACGCACATCACGCAAAGCAGTAGTGCCATCGGACCCGCAGAGGTGGAGGTTGGGATCAAAGTCTGGACTCTTCGCAATTTGAAAATGGTAACCATAGCGATCATTCTCACACGACACGTTGCGAGTGAAAGTGTTCCGTCCGTTAGCCCACCAGAAGCCGGCGCCGTCGTTGGGATCGAATGGCAGTACTTGCTTCGGCAAGCCGACGCTGGTGAACGCTTGAACAGCTAAATTACGATCTATCACGTTCCACTGTTCAGTTGCATCCTCTAGAAAAA
>CAMDKL010000080.1 GCA_945900945.1 Pirellula staleyi DSM 6068 | reverse complement strand
TGGCAATTTTGGTTGATAGCCCCCTCCCCGGATCATCGACTTGCCGTCGCAGCATCGGGAACATTAGGACGATTCGTCGCCAGACGCATAGGGCCTGAGTGTGTAGAAGAGATTCAATTACCGATCCTCGCCTCGTGCGAATCTTCGGGACACCATTAGAATACTGCGCGTGTATCATCACAATAACAAGCACGGAGAGTAGACTCCCTGAGGGCTTTTAGTTCAGGGGCTTTCGTCCAGCGGTTACGAAGTCGCTTGAATGCACTCAGCAATAGCTGCACAAAGTGTTGGCATTGTGGACATTGCCATGCCTGCGACGTTGATGCGGCCTGTCCCGACAATATAAATGCCTCGCTCTTTCTTGAGCCAATCCGCTTGCATGCTATTGAGGCCACTATAGGAAAACATGCCTTTTTGGGCGCTCAGGAAACTAAAATCCCGACTTGCGTTGGTCGCCTTCATTCCAGCAATAAACATTGCTCGCATCTGCGAAATCCGGTTTCGCATTCCGTCAACTTCTCCATTCCACTCGGCACGCAAGGCAGGATCAGTAAGTACGGTTGCAACGGTCGCAGCTCCATGGCGAGGTGGATTGCTGTAGTTGCACCGTATAGCTTGCCGAATCTGGCTCAAAGCGGCTTCAGTGGATTTCGCATCCCTGCTAACAAGCATAACTGTTCCAACTCGCTCCGAGTACAGTCCGAAATTCTTGCTGAACGAATTGCACACGATCGCTTCCTGGTTCCTTTCCAAAAGGGTACTCAGAGGAATCGCATCGGCGACGAGTCCATCGCCGAATCCCTGATATGCGAAATCGATGAACGGAACCATTTGCTTTTCGGCCAACAGATCACTGATTTCTCGCCATTGCTCGAATGTTGGATCGATGCCCGTTGGATTGTGGCAACATGCATGCAGGCATACCAAGTCGCCGCGACGGCCTTGCGATTTGAGTTCGCCGACCATTGCCGAAAAATCCAATGCCGTTTTGTCTACTGTCAGATAGGAATAGACCTGCGTATCCAATCCAGCGGCTTGGAAAATCGAGCCGTGATTAGCCCAAGTCGGATTGCTCAACCAAATCCTGGCACCCGGAAAGTGTCTTGAGACTGTGTCCGCACCGACACGCAATGCACCCGTTCCGCCAGGTGTTTGCGAGGCTGCAACGCGTGCAGGGTCGATACTTTTACCGAAAACCAAATCGACGACCGCTTTGAGGTAAGCGGGGTGCCCTTCAATTGGCATGTAGCTTTTGCTGGACTCCGTACGAAGCAAAATTTCTTCGGCTTTTTTAACAGTTGCCAAGATGGGCGTTCGGCCTTGCTCGTCCTTGTAAACTCCAACTGTCAAATTGATTTTGTTGGTACGCGGATCGCTCGTAAATTCATCGCTAAGTCCGAGGATGGAATCGGGAGGTGCAATCGGAAGAAATTCGAACATGGATACGTAAAGGTTTAAAGTGAATTCGACGACAATTTGAGTCGTTGTGTTTAACCGGCGCAGCCGCGTGCCTCCTGCCTTACATCCGAAAGCTTACAGTGAATTGTTTCAAGTGAGGAGGGGAAAGACAATTATTTGGAGAAACTGATGTTGACGCAGTACCTGAGCTCAAGGCATACTCTTTCCCCGACTGCCTGAATGCGTCTAAATAGGAAAAACTGTGTCCTTAGCAATCGACAATGAAGTCAAAGATCGAGTCCGGTTGGCGATCAATATCGTCGATCTGATGAGTACCTATATGGAGCTTCGGCGTCAAGGTCGCGGTTTCGTCGCAGTTTGTCCGTTTCATGACGATCGTCGGCCAAGTATGCAGATCAATCCGGACCGACAGACCTGGAAATGCTGGGTCTGCGACATCGGAGGTGATGTTTTCAGTTTCGTGATGAAAAGAGAAAACGTTTCCTTCCCCGAGGCTCTTCGGATGCTAGCGGAAAAGGCTGGAATTCCGATCGAGGAACCAAGAAATCGCAAAGGCGGCAGCTCGCAAGACGACAAGAAGTCACTTTTAGAAGCCATGAAATGGGCTGTCGATGAGTTTCATCAATGTTTGCTGCAATCACCTGACGCGAAACACGCTCGGACATATCTGCTGGATCGCGGAATTTCCGAGGAGAGCTTTGCCAAGTTTCAGCTCGGATTTGCTCCCGAGTCTTGGTCGTGGCTACTGGATCGCGGAGCAGCCAAATCATGGAAGCCGGAGGAATTGGAAGCGGTGGGACTGGTCGCGCGAAGCGAACGGGGTTCACGCTACGATCGATTTCGCGGTCGAGCAATTTTTCCAATCTCCGATGCTCAGTCTCGACCGATCGCGGTCGGTGGCCGAATCCTTCCAGGCGCCACATCGGATTCCTCCAAATACATTAACTGCAATGAGACGCGACTCTACCAAAAGAGCCATCAGCTATATGGACTGGATTTAGCTCGCGACTCAATCAACAAAACGCGACAAGCCGTTGTCATGGAGGGCTATACCGACGTGATCATGGCTGTCCAGCACGGCATTGGCAATGCTGTCGCATGCTGCGGAACGGCCCTAGGTGAAAGCCATATTAAGTTGCTCAAGCGATATTGCGACTCCGTGGTATTGCTTCTCGATGGCGACGAAGCTGGCCAAAGACGGACAAGCGAAATCCTGGAGTTATTTGTTTCCGCCCAAATGGACCTGAGAATCCTTACGCTACCCGACGGTCTTGACCCGTGCGACTACTTGCTTAAGTACAACGGCGAAAAACTAAAGGAACAAATTGGCGGCGCCCTCGACGCACTCGAGCATAAGCTTCGACAAGTGTGCCGCGGGTTCGATCCCTTGCTCGACACACATCGAGCCAACACGGCACTGGAAAATGTACTTTCCACCATGTCGCGAGTTTCGCACAGCTCGCTTCTTTCGAATGAAGCAATGCGGTTGCGACAAGACCAACTCATCGCAAGACTCGCTCGTCAGTTTGGTATTGAACAAACCGAAATTCGCTTGCGGCTGGAATCCATTCGCAAGCAGGCATCCCAACGCGAGAAGCAACTTCTGGAGCTTCGTCGCACACAAATAGTCCCAGCAGTGGATGTAACCAGAAAAAGTGTTCTGGGTAACGCCGATCCGTCTCGTCAGTCTGAACAAAACGTTGCGCCGGTGCAAGTAGCATACAAATACAGCGAAATGACGACGACGGAATGCGAGCTATTCGAAATCATGGCTACGCATCCAGAGCTAGCACCGATGGCAATCGAGCGCTTCCCGATCGCCAACTTGAGTACAGCTACAGCAAAAAAACTTTTCCAATTGGTTTTGGACTTGGAACTTGAGGGACATGCGTTAGACTTTATCTGTGTGATGTCGGCAACAGAGGATGCGGGCCTGAAAAGTGTTCTTGTTAGTATCGAAGAACACGCGGCACGCAAAACTCCTTTATCGATGATGACAGCAGACGAACGATTGCATTCCTTGTGTGAACGATTGAGCGGTCAAGACGACAAAGCTTATAGGCGTTCACAAATCCAATCGCTTGAAACAAAACAATTGGATGAAGAAACGGCCATGAACTTGTTGCACGACCTCGTTCAGCAAGCGCGAGTACGACACGGTCTTTTTCCACCCAAAGGATAAATGTTTAACCGGCGTAGCCGCGGGCACTGAGATGGATATTCCACTTGGTACGACCGCCACTATGTGGGTTAAACAAGGATGACAACGTCGAGATACCCTCGACTATAAATGCATTCATGTTGTTGACCCAAGCGACTGTTCATCGGATGAACGGTCAGTAACAACAGAGTACCACTGTCAAAAGGAATTGAACTCGTGGAAACGCAAACTAATGATATGGAACAATTGGTTTTGATCGGTCGCCAACAAGGCTATCTAACCTATGATCAAGTCAATGTGTATTTGCCAGACGAAGCCAACACAGCTGAAAAGCTAGACCACCTCTTAGTCGCTTTAGAACGCGCTGGGGTGAATATCGTTGACGAAACAGATGTTGAAATCGAAGCGAGAAACAGCCTTCGGGTTTTTGATGGTGAAGAGTCCATTGCGGTGACTCCGACCGAAATGCCTAAGCTTACGAACGACCCGATTCGATTGTATTTGAGCCAAATGTGCGAGATCCCCTTGCTCACCCGCGAGCAAGAAATCTCTTTGGCTAAAAAGATTGAAATTACCCGCCGCAAATTCCGGCGTGCCGTTCTTGGAAACGATTTCGCACTGCGTCAAACCGTTGAAATTTTGCGCAAGGTCGCCGCCGGTATTCTGCCTTTCGATCGAACGATCAAGGTATCGCTGACCGAGCGACTGACCAAAGAGCAGGTCAGTGCCCGCATGCCGCACAACTTGCAAACCCTCGATGCTCTGATCGAAGAAAACCACCGAGAGTTTCAGCGTGTCGTTCGCAAGAGCACCTCCGAGAATGAAAAGACACGAACTCGCCAAAATTACCAGCGACGTCGCCTCAAAGCGCTGGTGTTGGTAGAGGAGCTTTCACTTCGCTCGCGACGAGTTATCCCATTGATGAAGCAACTTGAGCAGTTTTCTCAGCGCATGGACTATCTGCAGAACCGCATCGTCTTTCTTCGCGAAAAAACAGGACTGGCCGCAGAACTCAGCCGATGCGTTTCTGAGCTCCGGCACTTGATTATGACCACTCAGGAAAGCCCTCGCTCCCTCCGAGGGCGTGTGGAAGAGTGTAAGAAGAATTTTAAGGAATACGAAGCGGTCAAACGCCAACTTTCCAGCGGCAATTTGCGGCTCGTAGTTTCCATTGCTAAGAAATATCGCAACCGCGGATTGAGTTTCTTGGACCTTATTCAAGAAGGCAACACCGGGTTGATGCGAGCCGTCGATAAATACGAATACCGTCGCGGATTCAAATTTTCGACCTACGCTACATGGTGGATCCGGCAAGCGATTACGCGAGCGATTGCGGACCAAGCGAGAACGATTCGTATCCCTGTACACATGATCGACGTGCTTAGCAAGCTTCGAAATATCCAGAAACGATTGACGCAAGACTTCAAGCGGGAGCCGAGTAACTACGAAATCGCTGAGGTCGCCGAAATGACGATCGAAGAAGTGCAACGCGTGTTGGATATCGGACGGAGTCCCATCAGTTTGGACCGACCCGTCGGCGAAGGGGAGGATAACGCGTTCGGAGAGTTCATCGAGGATCCGTCCAGCGACAGCCCTATTCGCAACGCCAGCAACGGCGTTCTCCGCGATCGGATTGATTCGCTGTTACAAACCTTGACGTACCGCGAAAGAGAAATCATTCGCCTTCGCTATGGTTTGACAGACGGCTTTTCGTACACCCTCGAAGAAGTGGGGCGCATTTTCAAGGTGACAAGGGAGCGCGTACGACAAATTGAAGCCAAGGCAGTTGCCAAGCTTCAGAATCCAGTACGAGCTAAAATGTTAGAAGGGTTCCTCAAGCAGGTTGCCTAGTCAACTCCATCGAGATATTTCCATACTAGTTCCAAAGCAAGCCCTCATTCCGCCCTCTGCACCCTTCACTCGCGCGCGGGAGAAGGGCAAGGCTGATGAAATCCAGCCAATAGTTGAACTAACGGCTTCAATACAAGCCCGACGCGCAAGCGAGGGGTAGGAATCATCCTCGCTTGCGCGTCGGGCTTGTATTTTCATCAGCCCAGAGAAGGGCTGGGGATGAGGGCTGACACGAC
Organism: Pirellula staleyi DSM 6068; assembly: GCA_945900945.1. Classification (GTDB taxonomy): domain Bacteria; phylum Planctomycetota; class Planctomycetia; order Pirellulales; family Pirellulaceae; genus JBKCUI01. The sequence goes on along the minus strand of CAMDKL010000080.1, from coordinate 21,168 downwards.
TGCGAAATCGGAGCACGCGAAACCGGTTGCGTTCGATGGGCACAAGGCCCAAGAACGATTCCTTTGCTACGCCGTCTCGATGTTTGCCACATCCTGCAATCCTAATTCCTCAATGCTGATCTCTCGCATTTTGTACTTTTGGATTTTGCCGGTGACCGTTATCGGAAAGCTATCGACAAACTTCCAGTAGTGCGGCACTTTGAAGTACGCAAGATTCGTTTTGCAAAACGCCTTCAACTCTTCGCTCGATGCCGTTCGGCCTTCCCGAAGACGAACCCATGCCATGACTTCTTCGCCAAACTTGCGGTCCGGAACTCCGATGATCTGGACGTCTTGAATCGCTGGATGCTGGAACAACAGCTCCTCGATCTCGCGAGGATAAACATTCTCGCCTCCGCGAATAATCAAATCGCGGAGGCGGCCAGTAATTCGGTAATACCCGTTCGGCTCTCGCACTGCCAAGTCGCCCGTATGCAACCATCCATCGGAATCGATCACCTCACTGGTCTTGTCCGGCAGATTGAAATAGCCCAGCATCACATCGTGGCCGCGGCCGCACAATTCGCCTGGTTGGTGATCACCGAGCTCTCGGCCTGTTTCCGGATCGATAATCTTGACCTCGATGCCAGGAATCGGCCGCCCAACCGTTCCGACTCGCAACTCCAAAGAATCGTCAGCGCGTGTTTGGGTGATCAAGGGCGAAGCTTCCGTTTGGCCATAGCCGATCGTCATCTCCGAAGCCCCCATTTCGTTCGTCACCCGCTTCATCAACTCGATCGGACAAGGGCTACCTGCCATTATTCCAGTTCGAAGCGAGGACAGGTTGCGGTGAGGATAGTCTGCGTGTTCCATCATCGCGATGAACATCGTCGGTACACCATAGACTGCGGTGCAGCGTTCCGCATCGATCGCTTGCAACGTTGCAGCAGCCTGGAAATTCTCAGCCGGAAAGACCATTGTCGCTCCGTGTACGACCGAACAGAGTGTACCGAGTACACATCCAAAGCAGTGATACAAGGGAACAGGCACGCAAATCCGATCTTGGTCGGTGAATCGCTGACAGGTCCCAGCATAGTACGCATTGATCAGAATATTTCGATGCGAAAGCATTGCACCCTTGGGAGAACCGGTCGTTCCTGACGTGTATTGGATGTTGATCGGGTCCGAGCAAAGCAAGCCATTTTCCGCGTCCTCGAGCTGTTGAGCTGAAACCGACTCGGCCCGACTGAGGAAATCTTGCCAAGAAATGGTTCCTGCGGGCGGCTCGCCTCGAATCGTGATGACCCATTTTAATTTTGGAAACTGACGGCTCTTGAGATCTCCAGGTGCTTGGGTTGCAAGTTCTGGAATCGCCTGCTGGAGCGAGGTAAAGTAATCTGTAGTCTTGAATTTATCGATTAAAGCCAAGCCCCAAAGATCGGATTGGCGAACGGCGTGCGCAAGTTCATTTGTTCGGTAGGACGGATTGATCGTGACCAAAACAACGCCGATCCTCGCTGTTGCAAATTGAAGCGTTACCCATTCTGGAACGTTGGTTGACCATACTCCAAAGTGATCTCCACGTTGCAAACCTAGCGCCAATAGGCTGCGTGCAACCCGATCAACTTCGGTATCAAATTCTGCCCACGACAATCGAGTACCGTGATCGCAAAAGATCACAGCGTCCTGCAACGGGAACTTCTTCGCTGTCTCGCGAAGTACTTGGCCAATTGTCAGACCATCGACCCAAGGTCTTTCAGTACTCGTATCCGTATTGGGTTGAATCGTCATATTTACCTCCGCGTAGATTATTCGTTCATGGGCATCGATAGTAAGGCCTGTGCGAGCGCTTTTCCCTGTGCATCATTTCGTAAACCGCGTCGCAGGATTCCTTTGGCTACAAAATTAAAACCACCTATATTTTGCATTTCATATCGTTCGACTTTGGTCACGCCGATCGGCTCGAAGAATTGTTGGACGCGATCTGCCGTCAACCACTGCTTTATCCATTCATAGTCTCTGTTCGATCGAACTAGTATCCCGATATTTGCACCCGTTCCCTTATCACCGCTCCGACCATGGGCGACATCCGCTAGACACTTGGCCTGCGAAGGATGAATCGTATTGCTGATCGGCGATAGGCTCACGGGTACCTGAGGGAATCGGCCATAGGACGGTGGCCACTGCGCTGGGCGAATTCGACTTGTTGATGTGTCATTGGAGCAGAAAAAGTGGACCTGCGGCTGAGCACGCGAAGAGTCAATCAAACAAGGCCAATAGCGAATGACGCCGTGAACGCGAGGCCGTCCTTCGGCATAACCCGTCGTGCCTTGGGGGCCAGCCGTGATGAGCGGCATCATCTCTCGCGTAAACTGAGAGACTGCAGCCTTGGATTCCGATTCCACTGAGATTCGCAGGACGGTTTCAAACGAGTTTTCGTTATAGCTAGTCAAGTTGGCAACCGGAACGCTTTCGGCATTGCCCAAACATTCGACAATAGAATCTCGAAAAGTAAAACCAGCTTCGTTCAAACGCCGCAACACCATTTCACCGCATCGACGCGCTTTAATTACGGATTGCGGGCCGAAAACTGTCAACGTGCCGGCAGCACGAAAGCCATCGCGAACCGTTGCGCTAACTTTCAATGTTTTGGGTCTCACACGGCCTTGGGCACCACGCACTTGAACGCGATTGACTCCAACGGATTGAACATCAAGACCCAAGAAAGAGACCTCGCAATCTGGACTTAGGTACCGTTGTGGGTCGCCTATCTCGTAGATGAGTTGCTCCTTGACTGTCTCTGGAGTTACGCAACCGCCCGAGAAATCGGATTTTGTAATAATACAACTGCCATCGCCATAAATCTCCGCGATTGGAAAACCAAGATGCGTTGGATCGGGAATGTCCAACCAATCGGTTGAAATACCGCCCGTGACATGGGTTCCGCATTCCAGCAAATGCCCTGCAACTGTAGCACCCGCCAATCGATTCCAGTCATTGCGATCCCAGCCGAATGCAAAAACGCACGGTGCAACGACCATCGAGGGGTCTGCGACTCGACCCGTAATGACGATGTCGGCACCTGCGGCGAGAGCTTGTACAATACCTTGGCAACCTAAATAGGCGTTAGCGGTTAGCAAGCGGTCGCGTACGCATGTTAATGAATCCGCCGAATCCAAATTCTGAAAATCACCTGATGCGGTATCGCTTGTCATCAAAGCGGCCAAGACATCGTCGCCGCTGACAACTCCTACCTTCATCAAACGACACCCGGCCATCTCCAACGCAGCAATACAAGCCCGCGCGCACTCGAGTGGGTTCAAGCCACCTGCATTCGCGATCAAACGACATTTCCCACCCGCAGCCCAATATTCGGCTAAGCCTCGTATTACCTCGACGAAGTCTTGCGCGTATCCAAGCTTCGGATCCCGTTCTCGCTGCAGTGCCAATATCGACATTGATACTTCAGCTAAGTAGTCCATAGTGAGATAGTCAAGATCGGGTTGTTGAGCGAGAAGCTCGGTCGCGGCCGATGGTCTGTCTCCCCAAAAGGCTTGCGCATTTCCAACTCGAATCATGTTGGTCACACTTCCACCTTGGCTTGTTTGTCGATGACACGAGGAGCAATCGACAACGCCGAGGCTAGCCAGAGTCGTGTATCATGGGGAGCGATAATCGCATCGACCCAACCGCGCGCAGCCCCGTACCGTATATCGGTTTGCTCCTCGTAGAGTCGACGAATGACGTCTCGCATTTCCTCGATCGATTCCGGTGTGAGTTTTTTCCCAGACTTCTCTGCTTCGCGAATACGCAATGTCAGCATGGTGTCTGCCGCCTGATTGCCACCCATCACAGCATAGCGTGCATTCGGCCAAGCGAGGATCAACGCCGGATCATACGCTCGACCGCACATAGCATAGTTACCAGCTCCGTACGAGCTTCCGACGATCACGGTGAACTTTGGCACGGTTGCAGTGCTCATGGCATGCACGAACTGGGCTCCCGATCTGATGATGCCGGACTGCTCGGCTTGCTTGCCCACCATAAAGCCTTGAACGTCTTGAAGGAAGATAAGAGGAATGCGAGTCTGATTGCAATCCAAAACAAATCGGGCTGCCTTTTCGGCCGAGTGTCCGTATAGCACGCCGCCTATTTGCACTTCTCCTTGCGCGGTCGTCGACCGCCGCCGTTGGTTCGCAACAACTCCAGCGGGAATTCCATTAATACGAACGTAAGCAGTCACGACGGTCCGTCCGTATTCCGATTTGAACTCTTGCAAACTACCTGCATCAACAATGCATTGGAGCAAATCACGGACATCGTATTCGCCGCGTCCGTCCGCTTGAACAATGTTATAGGTGTCTTCTACGCTGCGCAGCGTTGTGAATCCCGACGACTTTACAGGTTGTTCCGGCAACAAGGCAATAAGGGATCGCAGTCGGCTCAAACAGGACGTGTCATCTTTCTCATGGAAATCGACGGTGCCGCTGATTTTCGAATGCATGCTTGCACCACCCAGCTCTTCCGGATCGGCCGTTTGGCCAATAGCAGCTTTGACTAGCGCGGGGCCAGCCAAACAAAGTTGGCTTCCCTCGGTCATCAATATCTTGTCGCATAACACAGGCAGATACGCTCCACCAGCAATGCAGTTCCCCATGACAGCTGCATACTGTGGAATACCATCGCTCGAGAGTACCGAGTTGTTGCGAAAGATCCTCCCAAAGTCATCTTCGTCGGGGAAAATCTCATCCTGCAACGGCAAGAAAACGCCAGCGGAGTCCACCAAATAAACAATCGGAAGACGAAGCCGATGAGCAATCTTTTGAGCGCGAATCATCTTCTTGACCGACTGAGGAAACATCGCTCCCGCTTTGACTGTTGCGTCGTTGGCGGCAATCATGCAGGCGTGCCCGTTGATCCAACCAATGCCAGAGACGACGCCAGCGGCAGGTACCTCGCCCCAGTCGGGATACATTTTGTAGGCAGCCCAAAGCCCCAACTCCAAAAACGGACGATCCGAGTCGAGCAATAGAGTCAAGCGTTCACGTACCGGCAGTCGGCCAAGTTTGCGTTGTCGATCCGTTCCCGACCTGCCTCCACCCTGTAGCAAAACTTGCTCTTGCTGTTGGATCGTTTCAGCGATTTCACGCAACGTTGCCACTACAATACCTTTGGTTAATTGGGGGGGAACCGCCGGCGCCATCATCGCCTACGTCCTTTATTGCATATTTGGGCCGCATGCGTTAGCCAGATGACATTAACTTTGCGTTTTCAGGAAGCCGCAGTCGATTTTTATAGCGGAAAGGCGCGAGCCGTCCGGTGTTGATTTCCCGGATTTGTACACACTGCAAACGTCACCGTTTGGCTTGAGCCATTACGATTTGTATGGCTTGCCGCTACGGAGTCTCTACAAATTGGTCCATGAAATGCGACACTCGCAACTCCTCAAACGATTGCTTTGCCTCGAACATTTTGAAAATCGCATCCACTCGCGAGATGGAAAACCGTGTGCCTGCATTGTTTCGAAACTTGGTTTCGAGCGGTGTCAGGGATTCAGCTCGACGCCGACGATGTCCCAACGGAAACTCCACTTCGAATGCCTTTGTGACTGTACCATCTTTGAATTGAACTTGGATTCGGTTCGATATCGATCGTAAATCTGGATCCAAATAGTCTTTTGAGTAGCGAGGGTCTTCGACCACAACCATTTTTCGACGAAGTTGATCGATGCGAGGGTCGGATGCTGCAACATCTTCGTAATGATCAGAATTAAGTCCGCCGTGGAGCATGGCCACAGCGACAATGTACTGAAGGCAATGATCGCGGTCGGCAGGATTCGCAAGCGGCCCAGTCTTGTCGATAATGCGAACGGCAGATTCCTGGGTGTAGATGCTGATTTCTTGGATCGCATCGAGCTTATCGATTACGAAAGGGTGCAATTGAATCGCCGCTTCGGCGGCTGTCTGAGCATGGAACTCAGCGGGGAAAGATACTTTGAACAAAATATTCTCCATGACATAGTTGCCAAGCGTCCGACTGATCGAAACCGGTTTCTCCTTCAGCACAACGTCATTGAAACCCCATCGTGGGGCAGTCAAGGCAAAGGGATATCCCATTTCGCCAGTCATGGTCCAGAGTGCAAGTTGGACGGCTCGTTGAGTTGCATCTCCGGCAGCCCAGCTCTTTCGCGAGCCAGTATTGGGCGCGTGCCGATACGTGCGTAGCGCACCGCCATCAAGCCAAGCCAGACTGACCGCATCGGCGATTTGGTCCTTGGATCCACCAAGGATGGAACATGCAACGGCAGTTGACGCGATGCGAACGAGCAGCACGTGATCGAGACCAACGCGATTGAACCCGTTTTCAAGTGCCAATACACCCTGAATTTCATAAGCCTGAATGGCCGCGTGCAGGACGTCACGGACTGTCCATTGGCGATCTGGCTGCCACGGATTGTTGGGGTTCCTGTCCAAATAGTCAGTCAACGCCAGAATGGCACCGAAGTTATCAGATGGATGGCCCCACTCCGCAGCGAGCCAAGTGTCGTTATAGTCAAGCCAGCGAATCATGCATCCGATGTTGAACGCGGCCTTAACCGGCTCCAATTGCCAGTCGGTTCCTGGGACGCGAGAACCGTTGGTCAAGGTCGCACCGGGAACAACTGGGCCAAGCATCTTCGTGCAAGCCGGGAATTCCAACGCCAAAAGCCCACAGCCAAGGCTATCGAGCAGACACCAGTGAGCGGTATCCCACGCCTCTTGCCCAAAGTCATGTCTAACCGCAGCATAATCGGCGATCTCTGTCAAAACAGAATCATACGGTCGATTTGAAATAAGAGATGACGATATCATAAAGGAACGATTGCGTTGCGATTAGTGGAAATTGGGACAATTCTCAGTGAACACCACTAGTCTTGGGCCCTCGTTCCCAAGCTCTAGCTTGGGAACGAGAGTGCGAACGGTGGCGTTCACTGACAAGTTTCAAAATAAGCAGTATTTTTTCAAGCCAGCTCATTTAGCTTAGTCGATTTTATTGGTTGCGAGAACAACCGGAACTGGAATAAAGGCCATAGAATCGTCTCGACCTCCTATTCGCCTGGTAGGGCGACACGGCCACGATCGTCGTGTAGACTGAGCTGCCAATAGTCACTCGCTGGCCGAGGCAATCGCGACACCACCTATAGTAGAATGGCGAAGCATCGTGAACTTGAAATATCGATTGCAACTTTTGATGACACTTGTTTTGGTAACCGCAGACGCATTGATTGCTGCGGATCTGCAGACCAAGCCACCGGCAAAGCCAAATCTCATTTGGATAATGGCCGACGATTTGGGATATGGCGATTTGGGCTGTTACGGTCAAAAGGTTATTATCACACCGAATATAGATCGGATGGCAAACGAAGGAATGCGGTTCACCCATTTCTACTCGGGTGCAACGGTTTGCGCACCCTCGCGAAGCGTGCTCATGACAGGATTGCATCACGGCCACACGCGGGTACGGGGCAATGCTGGTCAAAGAAATCCGACGGCCCAGGCCTTGCGGGCTGATGATGTCACGGTTGCAAAGCTACTTCAACAAGCCGGTTATCGTACGGCGCTGATTGGTAAATGGGGGTTGGGGGACGAAGGGCCAGCGGATACCGGTCTGCCTCGCAAGCATGGCTTTGATGAATTCTTCGGTTATTTAAACCAGCAACATGCGCACAACCACTTTCCAAGTTTTCTCTGGAAAAATGAAACAAAAGTGTCACTGCCCAATACAATCACTCCCATCGGTGGGAATGGCGGTGGTTATGCAACGGAAGCCAAAGTCTTTGCAGATGACTTGTTCGCCGACGATGCAATCCGATTCGTAAAAGAGAGCAGGTCGAAACCGTTTTATCTCTACTGGAGTATGGTTATCCCACATGCAAATAACGAACGCGCTCGAGAATTGAAGAACGGTGCCCATGTACCAGACTTCGGTCCATACGCAGACAAGGACTGGCCGGAGCCCGATAAAGGCCAAGCGGCCATGATTACGCGCCTCGATGGATATGTTGGACGAATACTTGAAACGTTAAGAGAGACAGGATTAGCCGAGAACACACTTGTGCTATTCACGAGCGACAACGGCCCTCACAACGAAAGCAATCACGACCTCAAGCGATTCAACCCTGCCGGGCCATATACGGGGATCAAACGCAGTTTGACCGATGGTGGGATTCGTGTGCCTCTCGTCGCTTGGTGGCCAACTAAGATAAAGCAAAACACCAAGTCGGATCACGTCGCGTATTTTGGTGATTGGTTGGCCACGGCTACAGAATTGGCTGGCCTGAGCGCCCCGGGTGCTATCGATTCGATCAGTATGGTTCCGACGTTTCACGGCGACCATTCAAAACAAAAACAGCATGAGTACCTGTATTGGGAATTTCATGAAGGCGGTTTCAAACAGGCTGCATTGTATCAAGGTCGTTGGAAAGGCATTCGAAAGGGCGGCCCCGATGAACCCGTATTGCTCTTTGATCAAGCCAACGATGTCGCAGAATCCACGAATGTCGCCGCGTCACATCCTGAATTCGCTGCAAAGTTGGGCGAATACCTGAAGTCGGCCAGGACTGAGTCTCCTGACTGGAAGCCGACTTGGTAAGGATTTGGAATTTTGACTTGCCATGCAACAGGTGTTAGCAGAATGAAAACAAATCCCAATCCCTTTTGCCGAAAGCCATCAATGCGAAACTTCCTCTCTTTACTGTGCCTGCTAGCATGTTGCTGGCTTCCACAACCCGTCACCGCAGACGACAAACAACCGAACGTACTGTTTTTGATTTCAGACGATCTCAATAACATGCTCGGATGTTATGGCGATCCTATAGCTAAAACCCCGAACATCGATCGCTTGGCGGCTCGTGGCGTGAGATTCGATCGTTCGTATTGCACATTTCCATTGTGTGGGCCAAGCCGCAATTCCATGCTGACGGGTCTTTATCCGAATAGCACTGGCATTCTGGCTAACTCGCAGATCTTTCGACAGACGATTCCATCGCAGCATAGTTTGTCCCAGGCGTTTCGTTTGTCTGGATACTTTGCTGCGAGAATTGGCAAACTGTATCACTACAATGTGCCGAACTCGATTGGAACCAATGGCCACGATGACCCAGGTTCGTGGGAGTTGGAATTGAATCCGGCCGGTGTCGATCGACTCGAACACCACCCTGAAATTACCACACTCACCCCTGGCCAGTTCGGCGGCACGCTCAGTTGGTTTGCTTCGCCAAAAAGCGACCAATATCACACCGATGGACTCATGGCGGAGGATGCTGTGTGGGTGCTAGAAAGATGTGCGAAGCGAAAAGACCGGCCCTTTTTTCTTGCCGTTGGTTTCTTTCGTCCACACACGCCTTACGTTGCCCCCAAGGAACCGTACTTTGGCTGGTACCCTGAAAAAGAAATGCGTGTCGTTGCTAATGTTGAAGAGGACCAAGTCGATATTCCACCTGCAGGACTCGGTAGTTACAAAAAGGAACAAGACACATTGACCGATGATTTGCGTCGGCAGAGTCTTCAAGCGTACTACGCAAGTATTAGCTTTATGGACGCTCAAGTTGGAAAGGTCGTCAACTCGCTCGATCAACTCGGACTCGCCGACAACACCATTATCGTTTTCACGAGCGACCATGGATATCATACAGGCGAACATGGTCTTTGGCAAAAGATGAGTTTATTCGAAGAGAGCGCTCGAGTTCCAATGCTGATTGTGGCACCTGGAGTTACCAACAGGGGCGGTATCGCCAAATCGCCTGTGTCGCATATCGACCTCTATCCAACGCTAACGGAGCTATGTGGCGTGAAGGCTCCATCCAATATCCAAGGTCAAAGCCTCGTCCCAATGTTAAAGGATCCGAGTACAATAGGACGCGGATGGGCGATCACTCAAGTTACACGGGGTGCTGTTGGGGCTCGTGCTGCACAAAAACCAAATGCCAATGAAAAGCGTTTTTTCGGATACAGTCTACGCACGGCTCGTTGGCGGTACACCGAATGGGACGAGGGAAATCAAGGTCGTGAACTTTACGACCACGATGTCGATCCACTGGAGAAAACGAATTTAGCCAGCAAACAGGAACACGCCAAAACGGTCGAAGAGCTTTCCAAACAGGTGCGGTCTGCGGCCAAATCTACTTTTCCTGCGTCCGGCGAAATACCAGAGGTTAAAACGACCTTGTGGGCGCCGCTCTTAACAGAACCTTGATGGTTAAATAATTCTTAGAACAGCACTGCCAGCATGTCCTACTTTCGCAAACGATGGTTTTGAACGATCTATTTATAACATTATGAAATTACCGCGAACACTTTTTTCTGCTTTGCTCCTTATTTCATGCGTTTCGATCTTGGCGGCGGATTCGGCTTCGTCGGTGGTTAAGCCGAATATCATTTTCATTCTGGCAGATGACCTTGGCCAACGCGATCTTGGTTGCTACGGAAGTACGTTCTATGAGACACCCAATCTCGACCGGATGGCCAAGGAAGGGGCCTTGTTTACGGATGCCTATGCCGCATGCCCTGTATGTTCGCCAACCCGTGCGAGCTTGATGACCGGTCAGTGGCCGCAGCGAACAGGAATCACGGATTTCATTGGTGCCCCAACGAAACCAGACGGTTGGAATCGCAACACCAAAATGCTCCCGGCACCCTACACCGATCGACTTGCGCTCGACAAACCGACGCTTGCAAAATCCATGAAAGAGTCAGGGTATGCAACTTTCTTCGCCGGCAAGTGGCATCTTGGTCCGGAAGGCTATTGGCCAGAGAATCAAGGGTTCGACATCAACATGGGTGGCCATTCAGGCGGCGGACCCTACGGTGGCAAAAAGTATTTTTCGCCGTACGGAAATCCGCGACTTACCGACGGTCCAGACGGGGAACATCTACCCGATCGGCTAGCTACCGAGACTGCGAATTTTATTGAAGGAAACAAAGACAGACCGTTCTTTGCTTATTTTGCATTTTACTCGGTTCACACACCGTTGATGGCCCGCGAGGACTTGCGGAAGAAGTATGAGGAAAAGCGTAAACGACTCGGGCTCGAGGCCATATGGGGAAAGGAGGACACTCGCGACGTCCGGCTCAATCAAGATCATGCGGTTTACGCAGGCATGGTGGAAGCGATGGATCTCGCGGTTGGCAAAGTCCTCAACAAACTGGATGAACTTGGGCTACGCGATAATACTCTCGTGTTTTTCACGAGCGACAATGGCGGGCTTTCGACAAGTGAAGGCTGGCCAACGTCGAATCTGCCGCTTCGAGGTGGCAAGGGCTGGATGTACGAAGGCGGAATCCGAGAACCATTCCTCGTTCGCTGGCCGTCGGTTATCAAACCCGCTAGCGTCGTCCGTACTCCAGTCAGTAGCCCAGACATCTTTCCAACGCTGCTGGAGCTGGCTAGCGCAGCACCAATACTCGAGCAGACGCTGGATGGGATGAGCCTGGTTCCTGTTTTCAAGGGTGGAACGCTTCCAGAACGTCCGCTTTTTTGGCACTACCCGCACTATGGAAATCAAGGTGGAGCACCGGCGGCAGCTATTCGGCGAGGCAATTGGAAATTTATCTGGTGGTTTGAAGATGCGCGTTCGGAGCTGTTTAATCTAGCAAGCGACTTGGGCGAGAAATCGAATCTAGTAGAATCCGAACCAGAACGCGCCCGCTCGCTTCAACAGGAACTGTTCGCCTGGCAAAAGGAAGTCGGTGCAAAGAGTCCTGTGGCCAACAAGAAATTTGATCCTTCGAAACCCAATGGTCGATTCGCTGCCCGCTGACGCGTCTATCCATGTGAATTAAACTAACATGTTCTCGTCGGTGTTTGAGGCGACTCAAACGTCGGCGACTCATTGGGTTGTTATGGCGATCCGCTCGCGAAAACGCCTAATCTAGATCGGATTGCCGAACAAGGAGTACGCTATCGAAACGCTTTCGCCAACGCGCCCGTCTGTTCCGTCGCCCGCACGACGCTAATCACCGGTATGTAAGCTACGTCCATTGGTGGCCAGAATCATCGAAGCACAGTCGCGATGCCAAAGCAGTTTCAACGCTACCCAGAACACCTTCGTGCCCATGGTTGTTATTGCACCAACAATTCCAAAACCGACTACAACTTTCCAGGTGGTCCAAAGGTATGGAATGAAAGCAGCAACAAAGCCAATTACGATGGACGCTCAGAACACTTACCAGCACTCATCAATGCCTTGAGCGATCCGCATCCCATTGTTCGGTACTTGGCCGCAACAGGTTGCCTCATCCTCAAAGACAAAGCGGTGTAAGCCAAAGCTAAGCTTCGCTTAACACACTCGACTTGCTTCGATCGACGGGCATCATTCCACTTTCGGACGCAAGGGAAATCGTGCGAGATCTGAAACTCGCCGAGCCTGCGGATCGTATTGTCGCCTTTAAATTGGAGTAAACAAGAACAGCGGTCGGCGACTATCCACCAATCTGGTACATGGCTCGTTCCGGCTGCTGGAAATCGCTCGACGATATGCCATGCGATCCATACTTGTTCTTGATACAGTCAGAAACGATGGAATGTATGTGTTCATCGGTTGCATTCGATTCGCATGCAACTTTGAGATCCCATTCCTCGCGTCCAAAAAGGCAGTTTCTTAACTTGCCGTCAGCCGTCAAGCGAATGCGATTGCACGATTGGCAAAATGGCTTCGACACAGGATCGATGAAGCCGACTCCGCCTCGTCCATCTATAAAACCAAAGTCACTCGACGGCTGTGCGGGATCCGTTCTTGGAATCGATGCCAGTGGACCGAAATGCGATTCGAGATGTGTTCGAAGTTCGCATCCGTTGACTACTTGCTCCATACTCCACTGACGATCCGCATCTAACGGCATGAACTCGATGAATCGGATTACCAAATTGCGATTGCGTGCAAATTCAACCAAAGGGATACAGTCCTGCAGGTTGATTTCGCGGAGTACCAACGCATTTAGCCTTACTATTAGCTTGCTTGAAACAGCAGCATCAATGCCAGCGAGCACCTGGTCCAGTCCATCGCGCCGCGAAATCTGCTTAAACGCGCTTTCGCGCAACGTGTCTAACGAAATGTTGACGTGAGTTAAGCCTGCACCCTGTAGCGATTCGACTTTGTCTGCAAGCAACATCGCATTGGTCGTCATGGCAATCTGCTGCAAACCTGGGATTGCTGCGAGTTGATCAACCAACTGCTCTAAGTTTGGACGCATAAGGGGCTCACCACCTGTTAGCCTTACCTTTCGAATACCAGAACGTGCCAAGATCGAAACAATGCGAGCAATGGAATTGTAGGGTAGCAGTCGATGTTGTGGTAAAAATCCTAATACTGTCTCAGGCATGCAATAACGACAACGTATATTGCATGCATCCGTAACGCTTATTCGAAGCGACTCATGAACTCGGCCGAATGAATCGATGAGCGTCGGCAAGCGGTTTGTGTTCGCGACGACAGTGTCTGGCTCGATGGTTGGTCTCATGAGTTCGCTGTGGGGTGGATCCACTTGGGCGGTTGGGCTGCAAACCATTCTTTTTTCCAAATTGGCACTTGTTTCTTGAGTTCGTCAATCAGCCATTTTCCAGCTTCGAATGCGTCGGAACGATGCGGCGTACTGACGACGACAACGACACTCGGTTCCTTGATCTCGACTCGACCAAGTCGGTGGACGATCGCAACAGAACGAATCGGCCATCGTTCACATGCAATTCTCTCCAGTTCAGCCATCTTGGCCAGTGCCATTTCGCGATACCCTTCGTATTCGAGGTATGCCGTTTCAGTCCGCCCCGTTTCCGCACTGCCGGTCCATCGGCGAGTTGAGCCCAAAAACAGAACAGTTGCTCCGCATTCATCATCGGCAGAATCGGACAAGATTTTCTCGAGCGGAATAGGGCCGTCGACTAATTCGACCATATCGTAAACTGGTTCCTGAATGAGACTAATGCACGACTCTGCAAGGCGACGGCCAAATCGGTATCAACCTTAGCCACCGCCACGCGGGGTCGTAACCGTGCTATCGAGCACTAGTCTAGCCGAACAACCGAAAACTTTCATTTGGAATGCGAGTTCCTACTGACTTTCTTGGGGCCAAACCCCAGTTTATAATACATTCCTAGCGGATTGTCCGCTATAATCGGACTCCCCCTGCCTTCAAAGCCTGCCATCAAAACATTCGTGAAACTACCAGTCGCGATCCTTTTATGAAAAACTTGGACTTACGTACTCAAACGCGGATGGTTTTCGTATGCACGTTCCTTCTGCGTTTCGGGACGGTACTTCTCGGCGACGAATTGGGTGACGTTAGCACCAAGGAGCCGACGCCCGAAGCAATCGATTTTTTCGAGTCCAAAATTCGCCCTCTGTTGCTAAATCGTTGTGTTGAATGTCACGGGGATTCTGAACCCGAAGGTGAACTAAGTCTCGTGTCTCGGGATGGACTTTTGCGAGGTGGAAAGCTTGGACCGGTTGTCACGCCTGGCAAGCCCAAGGAAAGTCTTTTGATCAGTGCGATCAATCATGATGAATTCCTGAAAATGCCTCCCAAGGAAAAGCTTCCAACGAATGAATTGGTACTTCTGTCCAAGTGGGTCGCAATGGGAGCACCCTGGCCGGCCCCTCTTTCCAAAGATACTTTGAAGCAACCGCTTCCTAATAGCGAGTTGAACCCAGAAAAGAATTTGGAACCGGTTTCGTTCACCGAAGAGCAAAAATCCTTTTGGGCTTACCAGCCGCTGCGCTGGCCAACGCCATCGCAAGAGAGTACGAACGATTGGACTAGTTCACCCATCGACGCTTTTGTGCTGGAAAAACTTCAAGCCAAAGGGTTAGTACCTGCCTCTCCCGCCACTAGGCAAGATTTGATACGTCGCGCTACCTATGATCTAATCGGATTGCCGCCATCAGTGGAGGAGATTGAAGTTTTTCTAAACGATTCCTCGCCGAATGCATTTTCTGTGGTTGTCGATCGCCTGCTCGCTTCGCCTCGCTATGGCGAGAAATGGGGACGTCATTGGTTGGACGTCGCCAGGTTCGCGGACTCTAACGGCCTCGACGAAAACATTGCCTACGCCAATGCCTTCCGGTATCGAGACTATGTGATTTCTAGCTTCAACAAAGACACACCCTACGATCGTTTTGTTCAAGAACAGATTGCAGGCGATTTGTTGGAACCCGGTCCGGAAGAAAACTTGCAGAACAAAGACTCGCTCGATCGATTTGTGGCAACGGGGTTCTTGGTGATTGGCGCGAAAATGCTAGCTGAGGATGATCCCCTCAAAATGCAGATGGATATCATCGACGAACAGATGAGCACGCTTTGCCAAGCATTTATGGGAATGACAATTGGATGTGCTCGTTGCCATGACCATAAATTTGATCCGATCCCGACAGCCGACTACTACGCGTTGGCTGGGATTTTCAAAAGCACAAAGACCATGGAAAACCACAAGGTTGTAGCTAAGTGGTTTGAGCGCCCACTCGCAACCAAAACGGAACTCGAAGAGATGGCGGTCGTGGATCGCGAAATAGCTACCTCGAACGACGCCATCGCCAGGTTGAATCAAGATTGTCGAGCCCGCGTGTCCAAAGAGATTCAGAATTCTATTGCAAACGCATTGATGGCAACGGTCCTTTACGAAAACTTTGCGGCACAGGCCAAAGAGAAACACACACGTGGACTCGACCAAACAGATCGACCCTATCCAGTCACTGGAGGCTATGCTTTGGTCGAAGCCGAAGGGTTTCAGCGAGGTACGGTCGTTCGCGAATCGGAAAATTATGGAAAAGAGATTGGAGTGATCATCAGCCATGGAGCTGCGAACGCCGAGTACGATATCGACGTTCAACATGCAGGCAGATACGCAATCGAAATTCGGTACGCAGCGGAGGATCGCAGGCCGGTTCGGTTGCTGTTGGATGGTGTTGAAGTGAAACCGGCGATCCTTGCGGAAACAACAGGTAGCTGGCAACCGGACGGACAGAATTGGTTTGTTGGCGGACTGATGAATCTAAGCGCAGGTCCGCATGTGCTGAGATTCGAATCCAAGAAAGTATTTCCGCACATCGACAAATTCGCTCTTGTTTTTCAGAACGAAGGGGCCTGGCCCTTCGATACCGAACCTATTTCCTTGTCTCGGTCTGGAATGGATTTGGGAATCACCTACCCGGTGCTTTCATTATGGCGAAGCTATTTCGATACCATACGAAAGCCAAAAAAAGACGAAGCGAGCCAAGAATCTTTCTTTTCGCTGTGGTTGCGTTTTCGCGATATCAAGGACGATTTCGAGACCGCATCACAACAAGTCTTTATGGAACTCGAAGCGGAAACGCCGCTTAGGCAGAAGACCCCGTCCGCCTTGAGAGATGCCTTGCTTTCTGTTCGACCAACCTCATTGAAGCACGTGGCTGTTGCCTTTGAGGTTGCCGCTAATCGGGTGTTGGCCAAAGACGAAATTGTAGGTGCCGAGAGAGCAAATGTCGAAACTGAAAAACTTCGCAATGAGCTGCTCAGCAAAGCTTCACCGCTCTCCGGCCCAAAGAACGACATCGAACGGTTTCATTCAGAGAGTGAGAGAGCGAGGTCAGTCGAATTGGAAGTAGCCTTAGCTGAAATAAAGGGCCGTCGACCAAATCCCCCAATGGCGATGAGCGTAACCGAGGCCAAACCAGAGGATCTAAAAATCCATCTTCGCGGTAGTCATATTGTATTTGGCAAGTTAGCAAAACGTCGATTTCCACAGATTCTCGCGAGCACCCAACAGACTCCGATTCGCGAATCAACCAGCGGACGACTTGAGCTTGCACAATGGATGACCCGTCCCGACCACCAGCTGACAAGTCGGGTGATTGTGAATCGCATTTGGCACTGGCATTTTGGACGAGGGATAGTGTCCAGTGTTGACAACTTTGGTCTTCTCGGCCAAAAGCCAACTCATCCGGAGTTGCTCGATTGGCTTGCCAGTCAGTTTGTTGCAAACGATTGGTCGATAAAGCATCTTCATCGCACGATCATGTTGTCGCAAACGTATCAAATGAGACCGCAGGTCCAAGCTGGAGCTGCTGAGATGGATCCAGAGAATGAGCTTCGCTGGCAATTTCATAGGCGCCGCCTTACCGGAGAAGAGACTCGCGATTCGATTGTTGCGGTAGGTGCGGGTTTGGATGCAACCATGTATGGGACGTTGATGAAAGTTGAGAATCATAACTATGTCAACTCGACAGGCGCGGGAGGAGTTTTGAACTATGCAAACGCCCGTCGCAGCATTTACTTGCCAGTGATTCGAAGCGGAATGTTTGAAGTCTTGCAAACGCTGGACTTCCCGGATCCGGCGATGAGTAGTGGTGAACGCCAGACGTCAACCGCTGCACCACAAGCCCTGCTCATGATGAACAGTGACCTGGTCCATGAGCAAACACAAATCATTGCCCAGCAATTGGCGAACGCCTCCATGGACGACGCGCAACGCATTAGCGCAGCGTACCGCCGAATCTTGAAGCGGCCTCCGACAATTGTTGAAATTATCGCAGCGGCAACATTTCTTCGCGATGCTCGGGGCAACCCAAGGTTAAACTCAAGCGAACCAAAACAGGTTAAGCCCAAGCCGAGTGAATTATCGAATGAGATCTCGTTTTGGCAAGGATTGTGTCGCGTTTTGATTTCTTCCAACGAATTCAGCTACGTTGAGTAATGAACAATGAATGACTTTCAGAATCACTGGCACTCCCTGCACAAGCGGCCCGTCAGCCGTCGCGAAATGTTGCAACAAAGCGGTGTTGGATTCGGAGGCCTCGCTCTGGCAGGCTTGCTCTCAAGCACAACGAATGCGGATGAAGTGTCTGCGCTCGAACAACGACCCAGTCCGCTTGCGATTCGCCCACCCCATTTCCCAGCCAAGGCAAAGAGGATCATTTTCCTCTTTATGCATGGCGGCCCCTCTCAGGTCGATACATTTGACTACAAACCACAACTAGAAAAAGATGATGGCAAGACCGTTCCGTTCGACAAGCCACGTGTCGTGTCCGGAGAGACAGGTAGCCTACTGAAATCACCATGGAAATTTCGACAGTACGGAGAGAGTGGTTACTACGTTAGTGATTTGTTTCCTGAAATCGGTAAGCATGTAGACGATATCTGCTTTATCAATTCAGTACACGGCTCCAATTCGCGGCATGGTGCGGCGCTTCTAGAACTGAGCACCGGCAGCGATACATTTATTCGGCCAAGTATTGGAAGTTGGCTTACGTATGGACTTGGAACCGAGAACCAGGACCTGCCCGGTTTTATTACCATTTGCCCATCGCTATCTCACGGTGGAGCAAACAATTGGGGGTCTGCGTTTTTACCGGCAGTGTATCAAGGAACTCCTATTGGAAATGCTGGGCTTGCTTCGGAAAAAGCTAAGATCCCGTTCATCACACGTCGAACTCCTCAAGACCTGCAACGCTTGGAACTCGACTTGCTCAAGCAACTCAATCAGCAAAGGATTTCCGAGATTGGGCCGGACCAAGAATTGGAAAGTCGTATCGAGTCGTTTGAACTGGCTTTTCGAATGCAGAACGAAGCGCCTGAGATACAGGACATAGCCAACGAGACCGAAGAGACCTTGAATCTGTATGGAGTCAATAATCCCGAAACAAAGAATTTTGCAATTCAATGTTTGATGGCGCGCCGCTACGTTGAGAGCGGCGTTCGGTTTGTGCAGATATCACACAGCTACAAATGGGATCAGCACGGCGACCTACAAAAAGGTCATTCGAAAAATGCAAAGGAAGTAGATCAGCCGATTGCGGCTCTTTTGACCGACATGAGCCGCCGAGGATTGCTGGAAGACACCATTGTGTGGTGGGGTGGGGAGTTTGGCCGGACACCCGTGAGTCAAGGTGGACGTGACGGGCGAGATCATAATCCCCATGCCATGACACAGTGGTTCTGCGGTGGTGGATTCAAGGGCGGAATAAGATATGGTGAGACGGATGAATACGGCTACTATGCAGTGAAAGACAAAGTGCATTTTCACGATTTGCACGCCACGGTTCTTCATCTAATGGGCCTGGATCATACCAAGCTGACTTATCGCTACGCTGGACGCAATTTTCGATTGACGGACGTACACGGCGAAATCATTCACGGGGTAATCGCATAGCGTCCCAGAACATAAATCACAACGCATTGGCGCTGTCCGGTTAATATCGGTATTCAATTTCTTTTGGATTTTTCCGAAAAATCTTCATAAAACCGTAACTGGTGAAATCACTAATCATGTAGATTGAATACTCGATTTAGTCAGGTTTTCATTTCAGTCGAGGTGCTTTTCATGTGCAATATTTTGTTTTCGCGAAAGCGGCACGGTTTTACGCTAGTTGAATTGTTGGTGGTTATTGCGATTATCGGGATCCTTGTTGGGCTCTTGCTGCCTGCCGTCCAAGCGGCTCGCGAAGCCGCTCGGCGAATGCAATGCACAAACATACTTAAGCAATTGGCCTTGGGTTGTCATAACTTTGAGTCGGCACGCAAGCATTTTCCTAGAGGGAACAATCCTGGCGGCACGTTGCCCGAAGGAAATAACGCGAGTTGGTTATTTGCCTCCTTGGGGTACATAGAAGGAGGACCGTTATTCGACAAAGTTGTCGCGGCTGGATCGTTTGTTGCTGCAGGAAACCAGGGTCTACTACCGTTTCGTCATCCATTGGTGCGATGCCCAAGTGACGGTTATGGATTGGGCACCACGAAGGTCGACTTGTGCCAATGCAATTATATTGCTAGCACCGGCCCAACCTGTAATAACCCACCTGGCGGCTGTCCTAATCCATTTCAGCTTCATTGCAATGGTGTGGTTGGAAGCGGCGCAAATAAACCGGCTGCGCTGGTTCCGCCCACGCATCCTGGGTATGGACCTAGCTTTTCCTATGGTTCAACATCGAATCTCGCTGATACGGTAGGGATGTTTGCGCGTGGTGGAAATGTTAATGGTGTGAACGGTGGACCAAAGATTAGCCCAAAAGATGTTACCGATGGATTGTCTAACACGTTGTTGCTCGGTGAGACTCTGCCTGAGTTTTTAGAGGCCCAACGGTACATTAATGCGACGGATTTTGGTTGGCCTACGGGCAACTTTATCGCTCAGGGGCAAACCATTCAGCCAATGAACTGGAAAATCGATAGAATGAATAATTACACTGGGGGTTTTAGTGCCTGCCGCTGCGACGCTTCGACGAATCCATCGGGCGATAAGAGCCGCTGCCAGATGAATTGGGCGGTAACGTGGGGATTCAAGTCGAACCATACGGGTGGAGCCAATTTCGCGTTGGCTGACGGATCTGTACGATTCATAAGCGATTCGATCGACCATCGCAACTATCAGTACTTGGGATGTCGGAATGACGGTAATCCGGTCAGCATTCCCGATTAGTCTTATCTACGGACCTCCCTCCGGTGATGAGCGTGGTTAAGCATTCGTTTTTACCCTCTATCCGAGTTGTTTGATGCGCAAGATTTATTTGGTGTTTCTAGCAGTGGTTCTTTCGGGTTGCGGTAGTAATTCACTTATGGTTCCAGTGTCGGGGATCGTGAGACTAGACGGCCAGCCACTTGTAAATGCTTCGGTATCCTTCGTTCCGCAAGGCAATGGCAAACAAGCAACAGGCACAACGGATGAGAAAGGTAAGTTTGTGCTTTCGACCATCGATCCTCGCGATGGTGCGATGCCAGGCACCTACAAGGTTGTAATCGCCCCAAATTCAGCAGCAAGTGACATGCCTGAGGGCCTGAGCGCCTCCGAAGCCATGGCGGCGGATGCGACTGCCGCAGCTAAAGGTACGAAATCGAAGGGAAATCTAGTCCCAGAGGCTTACACGCGTCCGGATAAAACTACGTTAACACAAGAAGTACCTTCAAAAGGTGAAGTCGTATTTGATTTGAAAAGTAAATGACTATCGCTCTGCGTATTCTTATAGATACAGGACATAGCCAACGAAACCGAAGAGACCTTGAATCTGTATGGAGTCAATAATCCCGAAACAAAGAATTTTGGGCGTCGATCATAAGTCGGACAGTCGATTGAATGGCAGCATTCTAGTCGAAAGTCTCGAGAATTGCGTAGGTCGTCGCGCACCGGTAGCCACTCATCGAGCGACGTCTCGAATTTGAGTCCAAGATTTCTAGCGTTGGACTTTTCGAC
>CAMDKL010000079.1 GCA_945900945.1 Pirellula staleyi DSM 6068 | reverse complement strand
AGATCACCGAAGAGTAGTTAAGTACGAATGCAGTTGTCCCGGACACCGCGCCGGAACTGGCAGCTAAAACGCAAGCGTACTTACACGGCATGTAGCGATGCTCGCGTCGCGACCGTCATTGCTTAACGGAGGAGCCGTATGAGGTAATTCTTCACGTACGGATCTGTGCGGGGGACGGCCAGCAATGGCCGTTCCTACCGCGATCCATTTTTTTTTTTTTCGGGTGGCTAGACTCGCGCGTGCGGAAGTGTTCGATCCCGGCGAGGTTGCTGTCTTGCATATTTGCGCCAGAGTAGTTCGGCGTTGCTTTCTCTTTGGTTTTGATCCGGTTACCGGCAAAAACCATTTGCAACGATCCAGAAAAGCTCGCGACGATTCGTAAACGGCTAAGCGATGTTGCTTGGTGGATGCGTTTGCTCGATGCGAAGCTTAATCTCAAAGCGTCGGTTCTATCTAAAGCATCTCAAGCCGGAACCGGTCCAGGCAGGTTAGCGTTTGGGCCGAAATTCTGAAGCTTCCTAAACAATAACTGTCTGTTGGTACGCGCCCAAAGTGCCGATACAGACTAAATGTGGCAAGAGAGTACGCCGCGCGTCGTATTCCGGCATGAATCCTCGATATACGGATCAAGTCGAGCCTTAAACGACGACCTCATGAGTTGTCTGAAGTTACTAAAGTGGAGTGTCCCCATTTGGTTTCTAGTCTGTCAACACAAAGTTGCGATTGAAAAACCGCAATCCCCCCAGCCAACCTCCAAAACCTGGCTGGTTCTTAGTTGCGATTGATATGCCGGATTCGCTCCTAGCCGATAATTCGCGCTGATAATTGGTAATATCCCAAACATGATAGACGTTCCCTTGCTCCAAATAGGGCAAGATCTGGACCGTCCAAGGAGTTTCTCCAGAACCTCGAATATACAAGACAGGAAACTTCTTCCGAGAATCAACGTGATTGTGCATCGCCAATCGATCTAGAAATGCGAAACCAAATTTATATTCACGAGTTAACGCGGGAGCGATCACCGCTGCGTAAAATCCGTGATCTGTAAAGACCCGGATCAAACTTTCGGTAACGCGAACTCCTTGCGGTGTTCGCGACCGACATATTTGTTGGCTTGCGGATCGTCGAAAGTTTCCGATGTCGAATCGAATCGCAGTTTCTTACCTGTACGCCATGAGATGTTGCCAGCGTGGCACATCACCGTGCTGACGTGACCCGAGTAAATCTCTTGTGCCAACGAGGCCCGTTTGCGACTGCGCATGGCATCCAGGAAGTTGCGCACATGAGCTTGCTGGACCTTTCCCATGTCGTCTTGACTTTGCTTGACAACTTTCCCGGCGGCATCGTAGGCGGTCCATGAGTTGTTAGTGAGGGCGATCCATCCATTTTCCCCGTAAATAGAAGCACCCTCGGTAGCGCCATTCAACTTTGGCCTGGACCAGAGTCGCATTTCGTATTGTAAAATCTTGTCGGGATACTCGTAGTTAATCAGCATCGTATCCGGCCACTGTTGGTCGTCTTTAAAGAAGAACTTGCCTCCGGAACAACTGATTGCGTCGGGCATGGTTTCCAGCCCCATGACGTAACGGCAATAGTCGATGCGATGCACACCGTCGTTACCCAAGTCGCCCGTGCCGTAATCGAATAACCACCGCCAAGCACCGCCGACGATCGTGGGATTGTGCGGACGTTCGGTACAAGGTCCTTGCCAGATGTTGTAATCGAGCGTCGTGGGAGCCGGCGAGTCGGGTGCCAAGTGGACCTCTCCATTGCGATCCGTCTCCCATGCTTTGCCGTAGATCACTTTCCCCATCGCACCGCTCTTGACGTACTCGGCGGCTTCGCGAAGAAAGGGGGCACTGCGAATTTGCGTTCCCATCTGCACCATGCGATCATTTTTTCGCGCGGCGGCCACAGCCGTCTTGCCTTCGAGGATGTTGTGGCTGGCCGGCTTCTCGACATAGACGTCCTTGCCCGCTAGACAACCGTAAATGGTCAACATGGCGTGCCAATGGTCGGGCGTGGCCACCATGAAAGCGTCGATCGACTTATCTTCCAACAACGTGCGAAAGTCGTTCACCAGTTTGGGAGCGTAACCGGTCTTGTTCTTGATCTCGGCGCCGCGTTGCTCGCGGACGTCTTGACGGACATCGCAAATGTGGGTCACTTGACAATCGGGCTCGTCGGCAAAACTGTTCATGACCGAATTGCCGCGCCCGCGAACCCCGATACACGCCACACTGAGCTTGTCATTGGCGGCAATTGCTCTACCTGCCAATCCAGCTGACACTGCGACTCCCGCAATAGCGCTCCGCTGAAAAAAATCACGTCGCGAGGGCTGAGACACGATGGAACCCCTTGTTTGTTGGTTAATGAATAAGGTAACCATTCACGGTTCTAACGCCGAAGAACGCACATCGTTATAAGCGATTAGCAATCCAATAGTCAAACAAATTTTCCTTCCTTCCTTCCTTCCTTCGAATTCACGAAAACGATGCGAAAACACCGATTTCGAACGATTTTGACACACCAAAAAGTTTTCCGAAAAATTCTTGTAGCGATCCATTTCGGATTGGTAGTGCGTTCGTTTAGCTGAATTGATACTGTCCGGCGGAAACCGAAAGGGGACGCAGCGGACGCAGCTCTTATCTAAATTGAGCTGCGTCCCCTTTGATTGATTCCCTAAATTGAGCTGGGTCCCCTTTGATTGATTCCCTTGAGCGGTTTACCTTTTTGGATACGCTTGAGTTGGTAGTTCATGCGGTCGAGTATGTCACGAAACGTACGGACCTTGGGTAACATCTCGTCAGTGTAGCCACGGTTTTTAAGTTCTTGTAGCACCTCCTTAGCGGAGAGATTGGCATACATCCGATCGGTTTTCAGTTCTGGATCTGCATGTGTATGAGGTTCAACGATTAATTGAATATCGATCGCTAACTGCGGGTTACGAACTTCGCTTCGCGGCTGCCCTCGACCCTCGATTTTTTCGGGCGATTGAAAACCACTGTCCTGTTCTGCAATTCCTAACGCGATTGTTTCTCGCCCCCAGCCAAATCGACTATCGGCTTTCGGCTTTCCGCGTGTTACCACCACAGAGATTCTGACAGACTTGCCCCAAGAAAGCCCGCCTAGCACTACCATGTAACTGCTTAGCAGCAAGCACAAGCAATTCATCACTTAACGACAACTCGGCAACTGATCCATCCATGGCTCTACTCCTGATCTAGAAAATGCAAGATCAGCAGTTTGCAACAAAACACTTGTTCAAACCAATATCAGTTTTGGTAAATTTTTAACCGCCCCTCGCCTAAAGACAAAAACTGGAGGCAAGAGAACGGTCCACCACTGGGAATCGATTCTCATCAATAGTACCACACGGGATGTCATTTATGGCGGCAGGATTTCGATGCCTTGACGGTCTTGTCGAATGCGGACGCGGAGACTCAGGATAGCAGTCCGCGTTTGGTCACCTCGCGGATCGTAGTAGACCACGAAAATAGAGTTGTCAGGCATTTCACAGCCAATCGCGTATGTGTAGGTGGAATCGTCGATCTTGAAACCACGGTCTTTGGCTGGCGTGGTCCAGGTTCGCCCGTGGTCTTCGCTCCACATCATCTGTATGCCGCCGGTTGCTATCCACCCGAAAATACAGACGATTGTGCCATCTTTTAATGTGACCAAACACGGGGCGTCCATAGCGATGCCCGTCAACTCCGGCGCTGACCAGGTTTTCCCCTCGTCCTTCGAGAACGCAATCTCTCCTTCAGGTCGAGCGATCATTACCAGAGTACCGTCGCGAGCGAGGGTCATTGCCGGTTCATCGAGTGCTTTTTGCTTGGCCTTCAATTTCGAGACAAAACGCCAACTCATTCCGAAATCTTCGCTGCGATACACTCCCAACTCTTCAGCACCGCCAAATTTCGGCATCCCATATGTCGGCAACAACAGGTGACCATTTGGCATCACGACCGGTTTGCCGCACATGCGGTCGTAATACCCAAATGGCGAGGGCATAAAGACTGGCTCTGACCAGGTCTTGCCGTTGTCTGTCGACCGTGCCGTAGCCACGCGGCTGTTTTTGTTTCGGCCTGGCGGAGGTGCGTCGTAACCATACCAATTGTCGATCGCAAAAAAAGCACACAGAAGCGAGCCGTCCTGATTCTCGACGATCACGGGATGTCGATCATCCCCTGGTGTATCGATCAACGTTACAGGCTGCGTCCAGGTTTTTCCGTCATCGCTGGAACGGCACAGTAAAGTGCGTCCTCCAGTGGGTGCGTTGATGGACTTTGGGAATCCGACTTTCTGCCAACTTGCTAGCAGATCAGGCTTAATGTCCCAAGGTGTTGGAAACGAGACGTGCCAGTATCCAGCACTGAAACTGCACAGCATTTCGCCGCTCTTCAGTCGAGTGACCGATTCCCAACCGATGAAGCCGGTGCAGCCGGGATAGGGTGGGTGCTCGTTATGCCCTGGCCCGGTGATCATCTTTCGGTACGCTTTGAAATCGCCTGTCGACTTGTCGTCGATTACTTCAATGCGCAAGCCGCTGTTTGGTTCGTCAGCAAACGTCGACAGCATACAGCCTGTAGTAGTGGTCACCATAACCAATACCGCGAACGCTCTGAAGGTCAACTTGTTGGTTCTGCTAATTTCTCATCTCCCTTTTTCTAGTGCTTTATTACAATATCGTTTCACGAGTCTGCTAGGCTAGAACTACTAGGAGGGCGCTTCATCTTCTTTTTTAATACCCTACTACCGGTCGATCAAGCGAGTGAGTATGCTCGTTCGAGCTCGTTTGGGCAAATGCTCGCGTTTAATGGGACTATTGTATCAGATTGGAAAATGCGTGTTTGTAAACAAAGTAAAGCAGTTGTTGTCGGAGAGGCAGGTTGCTTGGGGCGCGAGTTTAGCGGATGCTTCCGATCTAATCGCAAAACTGACCGTCAACACGGGAGTAGATTTTTTGTGGGTCGATTTAGAGCACCGGCCATACGAAGCGGAGGCGGTTCGCTGGATTCCGATTATTTGCCGCGCCAGCAATTGTGCTTGTGTTATTCGGGTCGCCGGGCTGGATTCGCAATTGATCAAAAAGGCTCTCGATATTGGAGCCAACTGCATCATGATTCCGCAAGTGAACACGGCGGAAGAGGCTAGGCGAGCGGTTCAGTATGCGAAGTATCCGCCGCAGGGTTCCCGCGGTGTCTCACCCCTGTGGACCTACTTTATGGATGTATCGTGGGATGATTACTTGCCAGCAGCTAACAGTGAAACGTGCGTAATAGTCCAAATCGAAACCCTTGAAGGGGTGCGAAATCTTGAAGAGATTGCGGCCGTCGAAGGGGTTGACGTTGTGTTTGCCGGCCCAACGGATCTATCGGCCGCGTTTGGGCACATTGGCCAGACGAGCCATCCAACCGTACAGCAATTTCTTGCCGACTTTCCTCGGCGAGTTAACGCCTTTGGCAAAGCGGCAGGCATCACATTCGCCGACTTAGACGCGTGTAAAACCGCCTACGAACAGGGGTATCGCTTTGTCGCGTTCGGCAACATATTAAGCCATGGAACCAGAGGACTTAAAGCAGAACTAAAGCAATTGAGAGAAATGGCCAGCAGTGGGTAGAGGCTTTCGCCGTCTCGGCCGATGGCGCACAGATCTAACCCAGAACAAAAACCTGATCCATGTTCTGTAGACTGGAATTTTAAAAGAGGCCAACAACTTTCCAACTCCGGAGGCAATCATGCGAATTCTACGTTCGATCCAGTTATTGATAGTCTGGTCGCTTGCCATTCTTGCCCCGTTGACGTGTGCCGAAGAGTTTTCTGCCGCCGCCGACATCCCTGTGACCGATCGAAAGTCACTGCCGGCGGACAAACTTTTCGCCGAGCGAGTCCCGTTGGGTGAACCGGACGACTACAAGCCCTGCATCGCGAAGTTGCCCAATGGCGAACTGCTGCTGACCGCGTTTCATCAGCACAAACGGGATGGCAACAAGGTCATGGAGCAGACGCTGCTGTTTCGCTCGCCGGATGGCGGTCGAACGTGGACCGGTCCTCAGCCGCTCGATCTGCTTGGCCGCGAACCGTATCTGACGGTGCTCAAGAACGGCACCGTCTTCATCACCGGCCACTTGCTGGCGCAAGACGTGCGAAACGAATGGGGCTACACGACAGGCTTCCTGCATCGCTCGACGGACGGCGGACGGACGTGGCAATCGACGCGGGTCGAATCCGAACAGATCAAACCGAAAGCCAGCAATCACACGACACGCAACGTGTTGGAGCTGGCCGACGGGACGCTTCTGCTGGGTGTTGATTACCATGGCGGAGGCGGACCGTATTTTGTCTGGCGATCCACCGATGGCGGCGAAACTTGGGACAAGTCGCAGAAGTGCGAGCCGAAAGATTTCAAGAGCAAATACGGCTTCTTCGGTGGCGAGACGTGGCTATGGCAGTCTCGATCGGGAAAAATCTGGGCGCTGGTTCGCGTCGACAGCAACGAAATGCCGATCAAAGACCGGCCCATCAAAGCGGGCAACGATCAGGCCGACCACTTCATCTTGTTTTCGTCATCTGACGGTGCGAAGACGTTCGACCGCATCCGCGATTTCGGCGATTACGGCGAGATGTACATGTCGCTGCTGCGGCTGCAAGACAAGCGACTGCTGCTGACGTTTACGGTTCGCGATCTCAAACCGCCATTGGGAGTGCGAGCGATCGTCGGCACCGAAACCGACAATGGGTTCGAATTCGATTTCGCGCACGATCGCATCATGCTCGATACGAAGACAGGCAGTCGCTACCAGGGGGGCGGCTTCGGGCCAACGGTGCAACTCGACGATGGTAAACTGGTGACGAGTTACTCGTATCGCGGCGAAGATGGAAAGTCGCATTTGGAGGTTGTCCGTTGGGAGTTGCACAAATCGCAGTGACCGTCGGAAGCCGCAGCAAACAGGCCAGGTAGATTCATTGGCAGTAGAATGAAGTCAGAAGAATGTGCTTGTGGTCAGGATCGGCAACTTCGCAATCAGTCGACGCGAGCCTATCGTCGGACTTCATTGAATCACTACTTGATGACCTCGCAATCTGGCAACGCGCTACGAAACTCTAGAATGCCTTCCTTGCTGATCTGCGTTCTTACCAGACGCAAAGTCTTCAATTTCTTGAGGCCGCGCAATCGTGCCAACCCTGCATCGGTGAGCTTTGCACCGGTTAGGTTGAGCGTGGTTAGATTCGACAACGGTACCAGTATGTCCGCGACTTCATTGGTCAGTCTCGGCCCAGCAAAACCTTCAGAGTAGAGCAATTCCAAATGCTCCAGTCCGGTCAGTAACTTCAGGTGCTCTAGTCCCTCATCCGTAATCGGCAGCAAGCTAAGATTCAGTTCGTTGAGTTTCTTCAGCGGCTGTAACTGTTCAAGTCCCTCGTCTGTTACCTTGTTGCCGTACAGATTCAGAACTCTGAGATCGGTGAGATTCTTGATCCGCTTTAGACCGGCGTCGGAAATTCGTTGTGGTTCAAAACCAGATTTCTTCAATCCGAGCCACTGGAGTTGCTGCATGTCTCCGAGCGCTTCGCAGGCTTCGTCATGGATTCCGTCGCACAGTTCGAGATCGAGCGCAAGCAAGCTTTTGTTCGTGACAAGGTGCCGCACGCCGACCTGCGTGATGCCAGTACCGGTGAGGACGAGTACCCGCAACAACGTTGATTGTTCCAAATGTTTCAACCCGACATCGGTGATGTGATTGCATAGCTCCAAGTTGAGGCCAACGATGCCGAGCGGTAGCAGTTGCAGGAGCGCAACATCGGATACGTGCGTTCCAGCCAAAGAAACTATCATCGGATTCTGAAATTCACGCAGCCTACCTACCAGCTCTTGTGACAGTGTTCCCTCTGATGAAAGCTGCGAATCGGTAATCGTGACGAGCAATGTTGTATCCCGATGCTCTTTGTCGCCCGAAGCCATTACATGGTCGTAGATGCGTCGACCTTTCCCGGAATGTGAATTGGAAGCCGTGGAAAGTGGTTCGACCGACACGCCCAGCCCGCGAATCGCTGCCAAGGCGGCGTTTGAAGTCGACGCGGGCTGCGAAGTTGCAGTTTCCACAACCTGCGAATCATTTCGTAGGTCGTGGGCCCACAAGGTGTCTTGTTCACGCAAATACAGGCGACCATTAGCCACTACGGGGTGCGCCCAACTATCGCCACCCGCTCCTGGAATCTCAAAAGTGCCTTTCAGATCGTAGCCGCGATTCGAAGCATCAATTAACGCAACGACTCCGTTCTGATAACGAAAATAGAGCTGACCGTCCGCCGCAACAACCGACGCCGAACCAACGCCCGGCCCGCGGCGTTTCCAGATCACGTGGCCAGAATGGAAGTCCAGGCAAGTGGGCAGTCCGTTGTTGTTGCCGTGCCCGGAAAAAAGAAAATCTCCCAATCGAACAAAGCCGCCGTGATGATTTTGAAACTGATTGCCTGACAACGTATAGACGATTTCGGCCTTGACTCCTTGATCCGTTCCATTCAGGCCATTGTCTGCCACAAGTTTCAACAGAACGCTACCTGCAGTGTAGCCGTTCGCGGCGAAGATGAATTCGTTGTGGACCACTGGAGTAGGAATGTTGGCTGTCTCATTAGCGATAGGATTGAAGCCCCAGAGGAATCGTCCATTGCGGGCATCTATTCCAACAACGCCTCGCCCAACCAGTTGAACGTATTGCCGGAGGCCTGCGGCTTCGGTGATCACGATTGACGAGAAACCGGCGCCGTCCTTGCCTCGCGAACCAAGCTCCGGTATCGCCGCATTCCAAATGACATTTCCAGTGAGTTTGTCGATCGCGACGATCGCAGCATCCAGGCCGCCTGGCGTACAGATCAACCGTTGTCCATCGACCAAAGGAGACTCGCCGTATCCTCGTCCCGACATCATTCGTCCAGAGAACTTCTCGATAAAGCTTATCTGCCAAACTACTTCACCGGTGGCAGCCTCTAAGCAGACTAAGTCACCATCGGGATCCAGAGCATAGAGGAGATCGCCATCCAACGTTGGTGTCGAACAAGGATGACGCGACGTCTCTCCGATCTTCCGCGTCCACACCGTTTTTCCTGTTGCTTCGTCCAGTGCGAACACCACTACGTCGGACTCTTTCCGTCCCATAGTGAACAACCGACCTTGTCCCACAATCACGCTCGAGTATCCAGTACCCAGTCCAACTGCCTGCCACGCAACCTTGGGCCCGCCCGCAGGCCAAGTCTGCATCAATCCAATCTCGGAGGAAACCCCATCGCGCCGAGAACCGCGCCACTGAGGCCAGTCATCCGCGTAGGCACCGCTTGTGTCCCAACATAGGATTGCTAATCCAACGATTGACGCGACCAAAACGATTTGTTGATTGCAGTTGTTATGCATTGGTTTTTGCCCCCCAATTCGTTTCGTTTGTACCTGCCAGATTAGTCCACCGCAATCATCCGGTTTTTCGCTTCTAGTTTTAGAACTCGGGAGTAATGACTGACGCTTATCCCGTGCCCAATGGGTGTTGGCACACTCAGCAGTAATTCGGTGCATCCAAGTGTGTTGTGAGCGATGAAGGCCAGTCGCATCGTTGAGATTCCGTGTGTGCCATCAAAAATAGCGGCATCAGGCACGATCACCGGACCAGTATCGACTTGATAAAACACATCGCGTTCACTTGCATTGACTACTTTCACCGGATACTCAAGAAGCACGCGCGAACCGTTTGGAGTCTCGAATTCTGTTTGCGAAACAAGTGGTCGATTTTCGAGCACTGCAGCGACAATTTCCTCAGTCTTCTCCAGAATCTGACCAGACGTCTCGCGCCTATCGATGCGTAAATCCGTGAACGCATCCACGTTTTTACCAGCGTGGCGCTCGGGCTGCTGGCCTAGAATCGGTGGGCTGAGCATCACACCTTTATTGTTGCGATCCCAACCTTTGATGATCAGAAACTCATCATTCGAAGCCACCAGACACATATCTGCATTTGGATCGTGCCAAATATTTTCTCGAACATTAACTTGCTCCGTTTTACAAGCAGAGCCGAGCACATAGTCCACTGACGACGCGGCTGAACCTTCACCTCGAGTAACCTGGCATCGACTCTCGATCGGAAACCTCGCATTGTTCAAAGTAAATGGCGGCGGCTGACTGATCGTCTTCGGCTGGGTCAGTTTTAGATCGAGGCGGATTCGCAAAAAAGATCTACTAAAATCAGTTACATGCATTTTTTCAAGTGTCTTTCTGTTTTCAAAAGAGCAATCCAGTCTAGCTTGTTTCGACTGGTCGAAAGTGGCGCTGTCCAATAAAGCCTGTCGATTAAATGAGAGTCTAACCGAAATCCGCGCCGTCAGTAACCGTGTTCATGAGGTCGATGAGCAGACCGATTTTGCGGTAGCTTACAACGAGTACTTAGCGAAGAGGTGCTTGGGCTGCGAAAGACTTCCGCATGATGACTTTTGAGTCGTCGTCGTTTCCAGGCAAGCGATCGATCAAAGGTAAATCTTGGGCTCGAACCAAACGGCGCAAAAGAGAACTTCGCTCGTTGGGAGAATTGGATTTGTCCAAAACTGAAGGGTGAACGACAATGCAATCCCAAGTCGGCGCACCGAAATTCAGCGACCAGTTCATGACCCATGTAAAGGACTTGACGAATTGGTCTTCGGTCGCAGAGTCGACCGTTTTTTTAGGAATAGAGATCACAACCAAATCGGGTTTCATCGGTCGAACTCGCTTGTTCGCATCTTGTTCGATTTGCTCAAGCGTCATGTCATCGGTTGGCCAACTGGTGATCTCGATCGAAGCATTCGGCAATTGCTCGCGCAGAAGCGGTTCGATATCTTTGTCCCAGGGCGGCATCGCAAGCACACGTATCGGCTTGCCGGCGGCAATCAAGCTACGGATTCTTTCCAATGAAAAAGCGGGCGGAGCAATATCGTGCAACGTGACCTTTTTGCCGGTGATCGATTCGGCAAGCTGCTCGGCGATTACTTTGTGTCCGTCCATGTTCGGGTGAATCTCGTCACTCATTAGCAAGCGCCAGCTGCTACCTTCGGAGGTTTTCATGGAATCCATGTGTTGGTAGATATCACACACCTGCACTCCAAGTTCGTCGCCTATTGTTTGTGTCGCTGAACAATAATCTTTGAGCTTCGCGGATGGCCGAGGCGTATTTTCGATTACGTTATTGGGAGTGGCAAATAGCACTTCTGCGCCAGCACCCCTACATTTTTCGACGATTACCGTCAAATTTCGCTTGAATTCGTCTAAGGGCAGGCGTGCCAGATCGTTGAGCCCAAACATGACTGTGACCAAATCGGGCTTATGCATCAGCACATCGCGATCAAGCCGTTCCAAGCCATTGGCAGTCGTATTTCCGCTCTTCCCCGCGTTAATCACTTCCACGGAAGCATTCGGAAAGGACTTTCGGATTGCCAGTCCTACCATGTCAGGATAGGCTCGACGACTGCCCGTGTGGTAGTAGACGCCAGTAACACTATCTCCCAGGCAAGCGATCCGCACCGTTTTATTCGATGCAAGCTTCTCTCTTACTCTTGCTAAAGAATTAGGCGAGCTGTTGGCGTTTTTCTCCGTTTGAGGCAACTGGGCCAGCAAACTCTCAATCGCGATTAAGTGCATGGATACAGCGAGCGTCATCGCGACAAATAGCCTTTTGGACTTCATCAACGCTACCTATGTAGTTGGAGTTATTGAGCAATTTCAGGTTAGTTGCGCCGAGTCTTTCAGGCACCTTGTGGGCGTCCCCAGTGTTCGCGGTATGGCCGACCCACCAAATGGTTCGCTACTTCGTCGCCTACGAACGTTTCAAGCGTGGGATCAAAATCCAAAGACCTGCCAAGACGTGTGGAGATGTTGCCGAGATGGCAAAGCGAGGTGGACAAGTGTCCGGTGAGCGGATCAGCGTTCAGTGGAATGCCTTCGCGGACCGCGGCGATAAAGTTTCGAACATGCGCCGCGTCATCCTGGGCTCCTGGCGTAACCTCAACGTTGATAGGTTTATTCTCCGAGTCGATTACTTGGATTTTGCCTCTACGGCTGAGAAACATCTGACCTGCTGTGCCGTAAAATTCGGCTCCGCTGTCTACATTCCGCGGGTAGTTGGTGCTCCAAAGCCTTTGTTCGTAGATCAAGATGCGGCGTTGCCCTGGCTGGCCATTGCCGGGGTATTCAAAGGTAACCTGCTGAGTATCTGGGAATTCTTGATCGTCGTCTTGAAAATACTTGCCGCCTATAGCTGAGATCTTGGTGGGGTGCGTGTCCACCCCCAATCCCCAACGCGTGTAGTCGATGTCGTGCACTCCGTCGTTCCCCATGTCACCGGTACCGAAGTGGTACCACCAAGTCCACCGATTGTGAACGCGATTGGTACGGTAGGGGATCATGGTAGCAGGTCCAACCCAGGAATCGTAATCCAAACCGTCTGGTGCAGTGGTATCCTGCCCACGACCGATGGAACCTCGTTTCTGAATGTTCCAGCATTTAGCGACAAGCACGTTACCAATCGTGCCGTCGCGAAGCAGCTTGACTGCTTCTTGCATCATCTGGGTACTGCGACTTTGGGTGCCGTGTTGAACCTTAACATTGTTTTGGGCAGCAGCTTCAATCAGCAATCGTCCTTCGCGAATATTATGCGAAATGGGCTTCTCGACGTATACATGCTTACCCGCTTGGCAAGCGAGAATAGAGGCTGGTGCATGCCAGTGGTCGGGCGTCGTCACAAGGATGATGTCCACCGTACGATCGTCTAGCACTCGCCTCATATCGTTTATAGCTTGGGCTTCTGGGAGTCCAAATGCTTTTGCAGTGTGTGCCAATCGCTGTCGATCGGCGTCGCAAACATACGCGATTTCGACATTCGGCTCTTTCTGAAACAACTTTGCGTCGTGCGTTCCACGTCCGCCGCATCCGATCAAGGCCACTCGTAATTTGTCATTGGGTGCGCCCGCAAAACTTGTTGAGTTCCAGGCGGACAAGCCGGCTATCAATCCACCTGAACCAGTTTGTAAAAACGTTCGTCGCGAGTTGGGTAACATGAAATAGTCCTTCGACGCTATGAAATTTTAATTGTCTGTTCTACTTGGAATTGCGAAGGTGCTTTGCAAAGAACTGCACAATTCGGTCACGCTGAAATGTGAGTATCCCGTTTGCAAGAACGAAAATACAACGCAACAAAATATGAAAGCGCATTCGCAAGAATTTGGGGTTAGAAAGGAGCATGGTTTGGCAGTGCGTGGCTTCCGTTGAAAAAGCCGACGGCGTCTCGGAGAGCGGCCACAGCGTGAAAAAAGCAATTGTAAACCAGCCCAATCTATTTTGCGATCAGCCTTACCCGCCTTACCCTGGGGTGTTAAAAGTTTGCTATTGTGGCGTTTGGAGCTTGCGCAAGTTTTGTTCCTGAGTCTCAAGAGGCTTTCAAGGAAGGTAAAAGGTTTCCACTGGCTTTTTGCCAGCGGGACCACAATTGGCAGCTACACGAATGGCAATGGAACGTTCGCTGCTCTCCGTTCGG
Organism: Pirellula staleyi DSM 6068; assembly: GCA_945900945.1. GTDB lineage: Bacteria > Planctomycetota > Planctomycetia > Pirellulales > Pirellulaceae > JBKCUI01. The sequence continues at coordinate 13,301 of CAMDKL010000079.1, read as the reverse complement.
TTTACCCGAAATGGCGTTGAATTTAGCGAATAGGCTCGAGATTGTAGCGGAATCCGTCAAGGATTTCGTTGGAGTGCTCGAAACTCTTGACGAGTTCCGCTACCGTTCCAGATGCTAATTCAACGCCATTTCAATTTATCCGGAAGCAACGTTTTTAAGCGTGTCAGCCTTCACGTGCTTCCGCTGGACAAGGCCAACGGAGAGCTCGAAACGATCGGCTTTTCAAGGTAGCTTTGTTTTTGCAGGCCCCAACGAGCTCGTCTCGTTGGAGCCAACGTTTATTGGCTAGACGCGTATACCACGCGAACGCCCGCCTCCCCTGCCAGTCCAACGCCTTTGGCGTTGGACTGGCAGGGGAGGCGGGTAATTGTTGATGCGATCGCTTTTAGCCAGGAAACTTTAAGTTCAATGGGCAAGCCCATTAGGGCGTTCTAAAGCTGTACAACCTCCAAGCCGGACGGAAGGCAATTCGAACTCGTTACCGGCGGAGCTAAAATGGTCCTCAAAAAAAGCATGTCAACCCCGAACTTTTAAGGAAAGGAAAAAAGGACAAAGGAAAAGACAAGGGAAAAAAAATGAAAAAAGAAAATGAAAAAAGGACAGAAAATGAAAAAAGGACAGGCACAGCGATTACAGGCTGGAGTGTTTTGGTAACCTTTGTCGATTGATCGGATTACCGCATTACCCCTTCGGCGGAGAATTAACTATGACTATCTCTCGTTCCCGGCTTGTCGACACATCGGTAAGTCGTTGGTATCACATCACTGTATTTCCAGATGCGTACGTCGCGCTATGCTTTTAGAAAGTGAGGTCGCACCGGGGCGTAAAGATTGGATCGAGAATCGACTCCGGGAACTTGATCAGATCTTTGCCGTTTCTGTCGGTGGATTCAGTCTCATGGACAATCATTTGCACCTGCTGCTGCGAATTGATCCCGATCTGGCTAAGGGTTGGTCGGATACGGAAGTGGCCGAGCGCTGGTTCCGTCTCTTTCCTCCTCGCGGTGCTGATCGTAAACCGATGAAGCCGTCCGCTGATTTGATCGCGGCTCGGGTTGCCAATTTGACTTGGATCGCGGAGACTCGCGTTCGGCTATCTTCGCTGGGTTGGTTCATGAAGTGCCTCAAGGAACCACTAGCTCTTGGCCGCCACACGAGATCGATTGCGTCAGTTGGCGAGCAAGTTGCAAGTTAGGCACTTAGCAAACGTCGGCTGACGGCTGGGGGCGGTGCGTCGTGAGCGGAAAAAAACGGCCTGCGGAAAGCGAAAACCGCTTCTCATTTTCAGGTTAAAGGTGGTTTTTCCTGGAATTGAAGTTCAATCGAACTGTCAGCCCACGCCGATAAATTTCCAATAAACATAGCACCTAGTTGCTGTGCGTGTCCTTTCTTGTTTCTGCAGGCTTCCTCCCACAGATTCACAAAAGCCCACAGATTTATCCATGAAAATCAAAATTCAATCTGTTGGCGTCTCTGAATCTGCTGGAGGATGCTGATCGCCAGCGTCCATCGTTCTAAGGAACTCGAGTGCCGTCCGGCGTAAGGATCTGTTGACAGAGGCGTTGTAACCAGCGCGCTGCCGGGGCGCCGTCTACAACGCGATGGTCAAAGGTCAGACTGAGGGTCAGTGTCTGGCCGACTTCGAGACAACCGTTACGCGCAACCGGTTCTTCCATGATTCGACCTACACCGAGAATTGCTGCTTGCGGGAGATTGAGTATCGGCGTGAACGCATCGATGCCAAACATGCCTAAATTCGAGATGGTGAAAGTACCACCGGTTAGATGCTCCTGTTTCAACTGTCCCGTTCGCGCAAGCTGTATAAGTTGCCTTGTTTGTTTGGCAATTTCGATAAGCGTGAGTCGATCGGGTTGTCGTACGACCGGAGCTAATAGACCATCTGGAGTATCGATTGCCGTGGCAATGTGAATTTCATCGAATGTGTAAATTCCATTGCGAAGCCAACAAGCATTCAACTCCGGTAGCTCGCGAATCGTTTGAGCGGTAAGTCCAATCAAAATGTCGTTGAAGCTTGGGACAACGGAACTGCTGGCGTCGCGTTTGAGTCTTTCGCGAAAGGAGACAAGCGGTTGTGCGTCGACTTTCGTTGTAAGCGTAACTGGGGCAGCTTGGTGACCTGTCGCCGTCATTCGCTCCGCAATGACTCGGCGCAACTTGCTTGCTGGAACATAGCGACCTGGGACTGACGGTGTGGGCTCTGCCGCCGTATTCACGACCGGCTGCGTCATCTGCGCCTTGACGACATCTCGTTCGCGAATGCGACCGCCACGTCCTGTACCAATCAGGCGATTCCAATCGATGTCAAGTTCGCGAGCGCGTCGACGTGCGCGTGGGGTCGCGATTGCTTTCTGAATAATCTTCTCGGTCGATCGATCGCGATCAGGAAGCTTTGCCGCTCGTCGGATATCTTCGCTCTGCACTCGTCCTGTTGGGTCGGGTGTGATGACGATGTTGAGGTCGATACCCAGTTCTCGTGATAAGCGGCGCGCTGCTGGACCAGCAACGCGAGGACTTGAGGCCAAGGTTGTTGCAGGCGAGAGTGTTGATTCAGAACGCGGACGGTCTTTGGTTTGCGAAGGACTGGACTGTGTATTGCTCTGATCGACCTGAACCGTAGTGGGCACTGGTTCCCCTTCGGCCAGAAGGAAGCCAATCACTTCGCCAACCTTGACAGTTGCTCCCGGCTGTGGTGCATCCGGTGGAATACACAAGTAGCCCGAGTCGAAAGATTCGATCTCCTGTGCAGCCTTTTCGCCTTCCAGCATAAAGACCATTTCACCGGCACGAACATACTCGCCAGGTGACTTGAGCCATTCGCCAAAGACACCTTCCTCCATCGACCAACCGAGACGCGGAATCGTGATTGAGTGTGACATTGACTATTCTCCTACAAGATCGCGAATAGCCTTCGCAACCTGTTCCACATCGGGTACGACCGCTCTATCCAATGTTGGTGCATACGGTGTCGGTGCAAACGCACCATGTAGTCGCTTGATGGGAGCGTCCAAATCGTTGAATCCTGCGTCGGCAACGTGAGCAGCAATCTCCGATGCAAAACCACATGGCCCGAAGGCTTCATCGACCACCAGCAAGCGTCCTGTTTTGGAAACCGATTGCAGAATACTATCGACATCCAAAGGTGAGACTGTGCGTGGGTCGATAATCTCTACGGAGATATTCTCGCCAGCAAGTTGTTCGGCTGCTTTCATTGCGTGCTGAACCATCAACGAGAGTGCGACTACAGTGACATCGGTCCCAGCTCGAGCGACTCGAGCTTTGCCAAAGGGAATCTCGTAGTGTTCCACTGGGACAGAACCTTTGGTCTGCATCAACTCTCGGTGTTCGAGGAATAAGACTGGATCGTCGCTCCGCAACGCATGCGCCATGAGCCCTTTCGCATCATAGGGATTTGACGGCAAGACAACGCGCAGTCCCGGGATGTGCGAATAGATCGAATGATACATTCCAGAATGATGCGTGGCAGCTGAGTGACCAACTCCTCCACAACCTCGCAACAAGACAGGCATCTTCAGTCGCCCGCTGCTCATGTATTGCATCTTGGCGATCTGGTTGACGATTTCTCCGAACGAGTCGTTGATGAAGTCGATGAACATGAAGTCGATGATAGGACGCGTTCCGGTCATTGCCGCTCCGCATGCTAAGCCAACGAAGCCTCGTTCACAGATGGGTGTATCGCAAAGTCGCTCGGCTCCGTACTTGGCATACAAGCCGTGCGTTGTTTTGAAATTGCCTCCGCGAACGCCGATCCCTTCGCCCATCACGAAGATATTCGGATCGGCAGCCATAGCATGGTCGAGCGCTTCAAGTGTGGCGGCGACAAACGAAAGCTCACGGGATTGCGATTCCGCCTTTGGAGTTGGAATATCGACAACACGGGTAGAATAGACATGTTCGGTTGCGGTCCTCGGTTGCGGAACCTCGCTTCGTACGGCGAAGTCTTGCGCCTCCTTTACCAAGCTGGCAACCTCCTGATCAACAGTGTCAAATGCTTGAAGCAAATTGACGCTTTCGGTTCTCAACCTAGCAATTGGACATCGCTCTTTCCACGATGCCACTTCTTCTTTCGTTCGGTACGTAAAATCACCCATCCCTTCTGCATGGGCTCGGGTGCGATATGTTTTGCATTCGATCAGTGTGGGGCCGTCGCCGTTTCTCGCTCGCTCGATGGCCTCGCCGGTGACACGGTAGATTTCCAATACATCGTTGCCATCCACAGTGATGCCAGGCATTCCATAGGCGGCACCTCGCGATCCGACAGCTGGATTACCGCTAGAATAGGAGAAGGGGACTTCGGTGGCATATTGATTGTTCTCGCAGATAAACAGCACTGGCAGCTTCCAGATGCTGGCCATATTCAAGCCCTCATGAAAGGCCCCGTTATTGACCGCCCCATCACCAAAGAATGCGGCCGCAACCGTGCCGTTCTTAAGTATCTTCGAACTGTACCCGCCACCGCAAGCCTGTAGCAAGCATGGCCCGACGATGCCGCTGGTTCCCATCATTCCAATCTCCGGAGAGAAAAGATGCATGCTGCCGCCGCGCCCTCGCGAGCAACCCGTTGATCTGCCGAATAGTTCTGCTATCAGTTCGCGCGGCGGCATCCCTTTGGCGAGTGCATGACCATGTCCACGGTGTGTCGAAAAAATCGGATCTCGATCGGTGAGATGCGCACAAACGCCGGTGGCGATCGCTTCCTGGCCAACATACGTGTGGCAAGCGCCGTGGATCAGTCCGCGTTGATGACATCGCGCGAGTTCCTCCTCCGTCTGCCGAATGATCTGCATGGTCTTGTAAAGGGCGAGGGTTCGTTCGTCTGACAAGGGGTGGATTTGACTCATGGATGGCTACTTATACTCCGTGCGAAACGATTGAACAGAACGTTGCTCGTGCCCCGGTGTGCCGCCGGCATTCATCGCCATGTTGCCGCCATCCATGGGGATGATGGCCCCAGTGATCCACTGCGAAGCGTCGGATGCCAAGAGTACCGCGAGGCCCATGATGTCGTTTGGCTGTCCTAACCGTCCCGATGGAATGCCTCGCAGAAAGCGGCCTTCAAGCGTACTGTCGTTGGCCATGCGGGCTTCAAGGCTCGGATTCATGACTTGCGCCGGCGTGACGCAATTGACGCGAACGCCGCGATAACTCCATTCGGTACTTAACTCACGAGTCATTTGAATGACTGCTCCCATTGCCATGCTGTATGCGATATGTCCACGACCGAGGGCTGTCGAGCTGGCGAGCGAACCGATGTTCATGATCGAGCCGCGGCCTTGCGCTAGCATGCGCCGGCCCGCCTCTTGGCACATCGCAAATCGGCCAACGACCAAATTTTGCAACACACGATTCAGATCAGTGATGGTCAGCTCCTCAGGTTTCGATAGATGCCCATCCCCCGCGATGTTGCCTAAAAAATCGACTCGACCAAATCGCGAGTCAACCTGTTGAAAGAGATTGGCAATCGATTCTGGATTGGAGACGTCGGTGCCCGCGACGAGCGTCTGTCGACCGAGCGATTGAATCTGAGTCGCGGTGGCTTCTGCTCCAGACAAGTTGCGATCCACTAAGACCAATTCGGAACCCTGCTGTGCCAGCGCCAGCGCCGTTGCTCTTCCTAAGCCTTGAGCAGCTCCGGAAACAACCGAGACACGCCCTACAAGTGAAAACATGGAATCCATCGTAAAATCCTACTGTTCAAACAAAACTTTTCAAAACGTTTCCTCCAGCAGATTCACAGTCGCCAACAGATTGATTGCCCATGGTCACTGATGAAATCTGTTGGCTTCTCTGAATCTGTGGGAAGTTCATTCTTCGTTACTAATTATGTGATGGTTGCGGATTGTCGTTGCTGTCAGTATTGCTCCGAAGAGCAGGGTGGCTGCCATCGACCAGAGGCCCAGTTGCCCGAGTATGCTTGCTCCAAAGAAGCCGCCAATGTTGGCTACCGAATTAATGAGCGCGATCCCCCCAGCTGCTGCAACTCCGGAGAGGAATACGCTGGGCAAAGTCCAGAAGACCGGCAGCATGCTCATCATACCCGCCTGAGCGAGACACAACCCGGCCATTGTAACCAGCGGGTTTGGCCCCCACGCGACCATCACCCATCCAATCGCTGCAGCCATCGCTGAACCGGCCAAATGCCAACGGCGTTCTCCCGTTCGGTCGGAGCTAATACCGACCAGCGCCATGGCAACAATCGCACACAAGTGAGGCAACGCAGCCAGCAATCCGATCTGCACGTTGGTAGCCCCCTGGTATTGCTCTTTGATCAATGTCGGAAAGTAAGCACCTCCCGCGTTTGTACCGACCGCCACCGTAAAGTAAATCGCAATCAGCAACCAGACTCGCGGCTGAAGCATCGCTTGCCAACGATCCGGTCCATGTTTCTCTCGGCGAACACGATCTTCCTCGGCAAGATGATCGACTAACCAGCCACGCTGATCGTCGCGAAGCCATCGTGCGTCTTGAGGAGAGTCCTTCAAATAAAACAAGACCGCGATACCCACCAGAGAAGTCGGTAAACCCTCCAGCAAAAACAGCCATTGCCAACCATGCCAACCGTTCAGCCCGTTGAAGTGATCCATGATCCAACCCGACAGCGGGTTGCCCAACACGTTCGACAGACCAATCGCAAGCATGAAGAATGCAGTCATCTTGGCTCGCTGCCGATCGGGAAACCAATAGGTAAGGTAGAGAATGATCCCCGGAAAAAAGCCCGCTTCGGCGATGCCTAGCAGTATACGTAGTGAGTAAAATGTCCATATATCCGTCGCAAACATCGTAGCCGCCGAGACCAGTCCCCAGCTGATCATGATCCGCGCGATCCAACGTCGCGCTCCAAAGCGCCGCATCAGCAGATTGCTCGGCACTTCGAAGAGCAGGTAACCGAGGTAGAACATCCCATAGCCTAGATCGAACGCGCGCTTGCTCAACCCTAAATCGTCCTGCATAGCCAAACGCGCGAAACCTACATTGGCCCGATCGAGTATGTTCAGCACATACAGCAAGCAAATAAACGGAACGATCCGCCAAGCAACGGTGCGAAGGGTAGATTGTTCTAGCTCATGATTCATAGAGAACTCTTCTTAAAGTAGCAAGCACACTCCGTTTGCCGTAACTTTTTGTAGGACGCCCTTTTCAGGACGTCTAATTTGTTTTCTTGTTGTACCTTCGACGGCCTGAAAAAGCCGTCCTAAGTAATGTTGTTTTAGTTACGGCACACGGAAGGTGCCTACTACTTTCTCAATACAACACAATCGCGCGTCCTGGGCCTCCGTGACAATCTCGTACCTTGACAGCCGCAAACAAAAAATAGGCTCCCTTGGTTGGCATCTTATCAATATTCACCAAGAACTCAACGCCTACCATCTCACGACTGCCCAACGCCCAATAGGTCATCAACGCTCGCTTCGGGTCCACGCCACCTAGATCGGGTGCATCGCTTGCTACGCAGCGAATGCCTTTTGACTTGAGGTAGACGATCGCGTCGGGACCGGGCGCAGGCCAACCTTCGGCTTTGCCCTGCAGTGGCTCAAGCCACAAACGCGTATCGCTCGGTTTCGGTCGCAAATACTTGTCGTTGTACCCCGTTTGAAAAAGGACCACATCACCTGGCCGCAAGTCGCCTGTTTTCTGCTCGAAGGCCTTTATGTGATCGACAGTGATCTCGGGTGATGCTGGCCAGTGGACTTGCTGCGTCGAGCCGGCCAACGTCCGGACATCGATCACCCTCGCTTCGCCACAAGTCCATTCAATAGGAACCTGTTCGCTCGTCATGGTGTTTGAACCACGTCGTCCATATTTCTTCTCATACTCTTCAAGCCACCCACGTACTTCCGGCGCGTAGGGTGCCGATTTGTTGTCAGTAGGAAGTGCAAACGACGGAGGAACGAGGTGGGTTCCTGCCATCGAATCCATCAAATGCCCATGATGCCACATGTCGAGATACTCAGAGTAGAGAAAATCGATCTTCAGATAGACTTGGCGATGATTGCCTGTATCGATTCCCGGAGAAGTTAACGGCAACGTTGGCGAAAGCGTGGGCGACAGGTCCATTGCACGCTTGTTGCGACACGATTCGATGAGGCGTTGAGGCAATTCGCCACCGACGACAGAGAACGCGCGCCCTTCGCTATATGGCCCCAGTTCATGCTTGGGTGCGAGCAAGCAATAGAACGCTCCTGTCGATGGAAGCGACCCCAGATTCGTCGCACCTTCTGTCCAGATCATACCATACTTAAGGCCAGCATAATGTGTGGGCTCAGCAAGATCCGGTAGCGGTCCCATGCTCGCGCTGTCGGTACCCGAAGTAAGAACACCACGCTTACCCAAGAACTCCATGCATTCTGGATCAGGATCGGGATAACCCGGCGCCTTGCGGTCGAGTATGTCGGCAATGTACCGGCGACCTTCGGGTAGCGGCTGGTAGTATTGATCCGAATAATCGCTGCGGAACAGAACGACATCGCCAAAGCGAACCTTGCGATGTTGCTCCTCAAACCGTTCCACGTGTTCGACCGTGACCAGCGGGCTTTCGCCCTTAGAAGCTTTGTCGAGCAGTTCACGCACATCGACGACGCAGGCTTCGCCGCCGAACTGCCACGGCTCGATCTTGTCAGTATAAGCCAGCCCGAGTGGTCCAGATTTCTCTCGCTTCAGATCCGGACGCGCCACAGAATGTGGTGGCACGTCGAGTTGCGTTCCCGTATTACCATCGATCAAAAGCGTGTCGATGTTGTAAACCGATTCGGGTCCAATCGTCCTCGAGTGGATGATGGCAAATCTAGGAAACGGATGACTGGGCCAAGTACAAGGAAACTCGGGAGCGATTAAAAGGGAATGATCCACGTATCGAGGCTCGCCAGCCTGGCAGATCGGGCCGCTTCCAGAGAAACTGAGCAGAGCAGCATATAGAAGTAACCATTGAAGCGTAGCGATGAGTTTCATTCGATGGACAATTTTCATTCGTTCACTCCTTCTGCAATTCTAGGTTGATCATCGGAAAGTTGACGCCCGTAAGTCGAGCGGCACGTAATAACTTACCTAACACGACGCGCAAGCTAGTGGTTTTGCTCGGAAAACCGCTAGCTTGCGCGTCGCGTTATTGGGTAGATTTCAATTTCAATCTGCCGATCGCCTAAGCGAATGGGCGAGTGAGGGGGATCATTGGTTTGAAACGAGTTGCAGTCTCTCTGCAGTCTCACGGGTGCTTTTTTCGAACAAGGCTGCGTTGCCCGACTGTTTTAGATCCACGTCGAAAATCGGGATCATCTGCCTCATGCGTTCGCAGCCATCGGAACTGGCGAGCAGATGGGGAAGGCAAGTCTGTACGACTTCCAAAGCGATGTTTACGGCGACCGATGCGCCCGGCGAGGCGCCCAGCATCGCCGCGAGCGAGCGATCAGCTGAGGAAAATACCTCGGTTCCAAAATACACTGCGCCGCGATCTGCTTTATTAATGGCCTGCACGCGGATTCCAGCTTGCACGAGCCGCCAGTGTTCGGAGCGGGCATTGGGATAGTATTCACGCAGCGCCTGCATGCGATCCTCCATGCTCTGCAGTCCCTGCGTCACCAAATATCTCACCAGCGGCCAGTTGCGCACGGCCGTACGAAGCAGCGAGGTCAGATTGCCCATGCGAATCGAAAGGGGCAAATCGCTCCTACGTCCGGAATGCTTGAGAAACCGTGTTGTCCACGAGGCGAACGGGCCAAAGAGTAGCTGCCGCTGACCATTAAGCCGCCGCACGTCCAGATGCCCTGAGCCCAAGGTGGGAGACGATGGTGGAATAGCGCCATAGACCTTGGCCTCGTGCTGCGCGCAAATCGCAGGCTCATCGCACACTAGCCATTGGCCGCCGATCGGAAAACCACCCAACCCAGCGGCTTCAGGGAGACCGGATGATTGCAATAACGGCAGGCTACCGCCACCTGCGCCGACGAATACAAACTTCGCACGCAGTTCGCGCACTTCACCCGAGCTGGCACAGCGCAATCCGAGCTGCCATTGGTCGTCCAGGCGGCGAAGGCGTGTGACCCTCCAGCCGGTTAGGATTCCGCAGTGTTCCTGCTGCGCCAGCCAGCCGCACAAACGGCGAGCCAACAGACCGAAGTTGACTTCCGTACCATCTCCAATTGTAGCTGAGACCGGACCGGGTTCGCGGCCCTCCATCACCAGCGGCGCCCATTCGTGAATGACCGTTGGATCAGTAGTCAGTTGCATGCTGCGGAAGAAGTGATGTTCTACCATCGCCGCATGCCGAGCCCTCAGGAAGTCCGTATCTTCTGGTCCCTTCACAAAGCAAATGTGTGGAACCGCGTGAATGAAATCTGTCGGATCGCCCACCATACCACTGGCGGCTCCGGCTCCCCAAAACTGCTTTGAATGCTCGAACTGCTCGAAGATGCGCAAAGCCCTTTCGACGTTCACACGGCCCTCTTGATCGCGTGTTGGTGTGTAGCTGATCTCGCAAATACCTGCGTGTCCAGTCCCTGCATTGTTCCAACCGTTGGAGGCTTCCTGCGTGAGTTCAGATGTCACCTCGATCATTTGAATCCGCAAACGCGGATCAAGCCGCTTGAGCATTACGGCCAACGTCGATGACATGATCCCGCTTCCGACAAGCACAACATCGGGAGCTTCGACGATGCGCGTTTCCACGCAGCCGGCTTCCTCAACCTCTGGCCGATAGGTGCCTGCATTTCGGTCTGTAGTCATTGTTTCGGTGAGCATTCTAATCGATTCTTTAGACCTGCGTTTCCGATCGAACTTCATAGCCCAGAGTGGCCAACATGGTGGCGAGGGTCTTACGATGAGCCTCCGGCAACGGCAGGATCGGTGGCTGAGGATCACCGACCGGCGGACCAATCATGTTAAGTGCGGCTTTCATCGTGCTGAACCAGTGTGCACCCTCACCCTTTGAGTGATAGGCTTGAAATTGCAATCGCATGAGCGGCGCAAGCTTGCACCACAGGGCGCGAGCATCGGGCAAATTCCCCTCAATGGCAATCAGTTCATAGAGTCGTCGAGCGGCTCCCGGAACCGTGCTCGGAATACCCGAAATCCAACCGTGGGAACCATGACACAAGCCCTCAAACGCTGCCGTATCGATCCCCGCGTATACAGAGAAAGCGCCGTGCGTGGCTTGCAGCAACTGGCACTGTCGGTCTGGCTCGGGATGAGACATCTTGACCCCGGCGATTGCACGCTCCTCGAACAATTTCAGCAAATGCTCCGTTGTTAGATCCACCGAAGTCAGCGGAACATTATGATAGACGATGATGGGTATCGAGACTACCTCGGCAACGCGACGATAGTGGTCCATCACTTGCGCGGGAGTGGGCGCCATGTAGTAGGGCGGAACGATTAGCAATGCATCAGCCCCAGCGGACTCGGCAAACTTGGACAACCGGACCGTGCGCGCGGTAGAATAATCATGAGTGCCGGCGACCACAGGGACACGCCCTGCAATGGCCTCCAATGCCGCCGCTAGCATCCGTTCGCGGTCAGCACACTCCATCGCCGGAAACTCACCGGAACTACCGAGTGGTGAAATGGCATCCACCCGCTCCGTAATTAGCCAGTCGATGTGCGGTTTCAAACGTTCAAGCCACAGACTTCCATCGGGACGAAAGGGCGTGATCGACGAAGCGCAGACTCCGCGAAACAAAGGCTTTGGCATTGGCAGGCTCAAGTTGGACTAGGTTTGATGATGGATGTTTAATCGTTGGACATTTGGCTAATTCACGACGTTCGGCAACACCTCACCTCGCAGGGCCATTACCGCAATGCGAGTTGCGGTTTCTCGCAAAGTGCGACTCGCTTTTGGACTAGCCGACGCAATGTGCGAAGCGACGATGACGTTGGGCAGCGAACGGAGCGGGCTATCAGCAGGAATCGGCTCGGGATCGCAGACATCGATTGCCGCACCGGCTAGATGACCAGACTGCAGCGCAGCCACGAGGGCCCCCGTATCGACAAGGTCACCCCGAGACAGATTGATGACTAACGATCCAGGCTTCATCCTCGCAATCGAGGTCGCGTTGAGCATCTTTTTCGTCTGAGGAGTTGACGGACAATGCAGTGTAACGATGTCGGACTGAGCGAGCAACTCGTCGAGCGACACTGGCTCGCAACCGGCTTTCTGAATGGAATCATTGGGAACGAATGCATCGAACACCAAGCGACGGCACTTAAAAGGTGACAGGCGGGCAACAACCTCACGTCCGATCCTTCCAAAGCCAATAATTCCCACGGTTTGATCGCGAAGATTTCGCATCCGATCGAGCGACGTTGCCAACCCCCATTTGCCATCTCGAATATGAAGTGTGTTTGGCACCACTTGTCGAGTGACACCCAGGATAAAAGCCAACGTGTGATCGGCTACTTCATCGATGCAGTAATCGGGGACGTTGCAAACGGGAATACCGCGTGCACGCGCTGCACTTAGATCGACGTTATCGACTCCGATGCCGTAGCGCACAATCACGCGAGCATGCTGCATCGCCGCGATCACTTCGGCATTGATGGGCGCGAATTGTGTGATGACTGCATCCGCATCGGCGACGAGACGCTTCAGCGCCTCGACCTGCTTGTCATTTCCGCTCCGCAACTCGAACTCGCCTCCCGCGGCGCGAATAAGCGACTCTTCAATTTCAAGTGAGGGAAAAGTATAATCGGTAATCGCGACGATTGGCATGTTTGTGGTGAATGGTGAATGGTGAATGGGGAGTGGGAATCGAGAGACCACGTACGACAATGTCGATGATCATTCGTCATACTTCGTCTTCTCAGTCACTACGCAACGACCTCGCGACGATGACGGAAATCTGATTGTCAGATAATCTATCCACAGTCGGTTTTCCTTGCAATCCCTTCAGAGGTCCAATCCATCTGCTCGGTGATCCGAATAAAGCAAAGGGGCCATGTCACGGTCAAAATCACGTTTCGCCGAGCTCAGCACCACCGAAAGCGGAATCGCGACCAGCGTCAATTGTAGCGATCCTACGAGCCAAATCGCTCGGTTCCGCAATACGGCTATCTCTGATGCCCAGCACAGGAGCGGAGAAAAAAGCATGGCAAGAGTGGAGCCGGTCGATAGCCGGCCAAAAAAATACCCGATGAATAACAAGCCGAACAAACTTACCACTCCGATTCCAATGATCGACACCACGCCGAAGTTCGCGACCGCGCCGAAGCGTTTCGAGACAAGTCCGACTACGATGGTCGCGGACAAGATTGTTGCGACGACTGGAAGTGCGGCTG
>CAMDKL010000078.1 GCA_945900945.1 Pirellula staleyi DSM 6068 | reverse complement strand
AATGCTTCTCCGCGACAAAATTTGCCCCCCCACCAGACGGAGGGAGTGGAACGCCGTGAATTGTAGTACGCATTCCGGTCGAAAGCGTTCGCGCCTTGTGTCCTAGTTGGATTTTTCTACTGCCAAAAATCGAATGGATACGCCGTTATTATTCGTAATTATTTGCCAGCAAACGATTTGCGACATCATTCCAACCAACCATTTTTTTTATAAATTTTTCTAAATTCGCTTGCGTTTTCTAGGACCGGTCGAATGTCCATCCTAAATGGCGGCAAAACCAGGAGCTTTTTTCTTTTCGACAAGCCTTCCAGTGACTTTGGTCGATAAAAACGGTTGGTTGTCCATCGCACTAATCTTGAAACAGTATTCCCAAGCAAAGCAAATGCGAAATCTCGCTTCGTCAATTACGAATCAAAGCAGATCAGTCGGAATCGAAACCGTCGTCGGGCAAATCGATTTGATTGGCGCGTCGGGAGAGATTTTAAAGTCTTGGTGTATTCGAAGTCCAAGGTGCACCATTGGCTCCGGCTTAGACTGCAGCGTACAGCTAACTTCCCCAGGTGTCGTACCGCTTCACGCGACTTTGATCTTTGGCAAAAAGCATACGTTGCTTCGTTCCAACGGTCCGACCCTCATTTCAAACCGTCATGTTCGCGAATGGCTGATTGACCACTCAACCGAAATAGTTGTGGGTCAAATTAGATTGGTGGTCCATCCATCGATGGGCCTATTAGCAACCGTGGTTCATGCCAAAAGAATGACCGACCAGGCGGCTAGATTGAGCAAAAAATTGACGCCGTCGATTTCAGAACCTAAAAACAGTATCGGACAAAATTCGTTAGTTCAGCAGCCAAACGCATCCAAAAATGCGATCGAGTCTTCGAGCGATTCGTCTGCTTCGTTTACTGCTTTGTCGAAACTAGATTCCATCGAACAACTCTTGCTGTCGTTGCAAGTCACATTAGATCGAATGCAATCATCCATTGGCACCGATACGAAAAACGCAAATGAATCGATTGTTGAATCGGTTTCGCATGGCATGGATGAGTTTGGAAAGCGATTATTTTCCACTCTCAACCTCCAAACAGGAGCTCAGCAGTCGCTCATCTCCAATCTCGCAGATCGCTTTTCGGACAGATTTGGCGCGATTGACGATCAACTCAGTCGATTCAGCGAAGCGACTAGCCAACAAGCAAATTCACTCGGTGAACTACTTGCGCAAGCTAGCTCGGAACAGGAACTCATCGAAGCCCGATTCCAAGAAGTGATCTGTCAAAGAAATGAATTGATCGGTGCGGTTCAAGAGTTGCGAAATGAAATTGCAATCGCATTCCAGATGCCAACCAATACAACCAATCTCGCCTGGTTTGGTGCGACATCTCAATCGATTGCGGCGTCCGATGAATGGATTTCGGCGTCCGATGCGGGCGAACCCGTATCGGATTCGGAGCCGCCAGTAATCACAGACGCTCAATTGGCCGAGTCGTTAGAACGGGCTCAGATTCAAATCCAAGAGCTGAATCATCAACTTAGAACTCTCGAGACCGAAAGAGACTATGCCCAACATCGCGTCGAGAGTCTCTCTGAGTCGTTGCAATCCATCGAAGCCGCCCCACAACTTGAAACGGACGCACAGTACCTCTACGACGCGGCTCATTACGAAGAACCGCAGCACGAAGAAGGATATTACGAAGAAGTCCCAGTCGCAATGGAACCATGCGACGAAACTCCCCTTGAGGATGTACAAAACGAAGAGTCTTACTCTGAAATTCGACCGTTTTCGGATGGGTCCGAGGAGGATGAGCCAGGAGCAATTTACGAAGACACACCCGAACAATCGACCTACCAGGCGGATTCAAGTACCCCAATTGATTCAGAACCGCCGGATCCGTCCAGAGACAAATTGGATTCTATTTCGGAACGACTGCGGCGAATGTTACTCGATGCGGATCAACGTCGCGGAACGGAAAGTTCATTGCGACAATTGTGTCGTGATGCTTCGAACGAGAATATCGAAGAAGAATTGGATGGCGAATCATCTTTGAGAAACGTACAGGCCAATCGCTTCCGTGATTCGGACGAACAATCAGAAGAGTATGCGAATGAAGATTCGGAAAGCGAAAGTCGTCCAGGGGCGGATGAAGAGGATTCGATAGAGCAGTACATGCAAAGACTTTTGCATAGAGTTCGGGGAAGTGGAGACAGTGAAATAGCAGCCGAACCGTCCTCGGACTTGGATTCGTTTCCCTCCGCAACATCGATCGCCTCATCGCCGGGTACGCCTCTGTCGCGGAGGGCCGCTTCCCTGGGGTTAGACTCCAACGACGTAGTGCCTTTGCCAGCAGTTCAGAAACTTAGCGAGGAGTTGTTCGTTCCGCGGCAGCAATTTCCTAAGCAAAAAAATGATTTAGCTGCACTGAGAGAACTAGCGAACATCAAAGCCCGTCTCGCCACAAATCGAAGTGATAGCAGACGGACAAACGCGCCGTTTTATGTCAAATTAGGTATAACCGCTTTGGCCGTTTCATCCGCCGCTGCATTGTTCATGTTAAATGGATTTGCATTGAATGCCCTATTTGCAGGAACGATCTCCTCAATCGTTGTTTCTATACTGTGGGGTTATGACTGTCTCAATCACTTTAAACGCATTAAAAAATGCAGGCAGCAAGAACCTGTTACAAAAACGGAAGTTGCGGCAGGCCAGTCTATCCTCGGTGGCGCTCCCGATAATAGTGGCTGGCGTCCGACATCTAGCTGACACTCGGACTTGCAGCCAAGGACCAGATCGGTCAAGCTAACGTAATTCAATCCCTTGAATTAGGAGGAAAGACGATCATGTCCCTGGATTTCGAGCGTATTCAATCTCGCCCATCGCAAAGTCGTTTCGCGAGGGCTCTATTTGGTTTGCTATCAATACCACTATCGATTCCGATCTCGGGATGTGGGCCATCTGAACCCAAAGAAATTTCTGCAGCTACCAGTGGATATATGCCCGCAGAAAAAACGGCTGCAAAATCTTCTTCAGTCGATACCAAGCCGGCAGTGGCCAACTCGGAATCGCCCGCAATCCTGAGTCGCGCTGACGATCAAAACAGCTCCAACAATCTGACGACAGCGCCCGCAATTCCAGCTTTTCAACCTGGCAAGCTCGATCCTAAAATTGCCTCCAAAACCTATATGAAACTGCAGCTTGGAGACCTGAATGGTGCTCAAGGGCTGATGCAGTTCCTCGAAACGAGCTCACGTGCTGTCCGAGAGTTACTGGCAGATGGCCGCCAAAAATTGCTTACAAAGGATGTATTGCTTGACCGTGGCATGGAACTGTCAAGGATGAAATTGGAGGCATCGCAAAGACTAGAAAAGCTTGCGGCAAACGACGACGAAAAAGCAGTCGCAGCGGTCGGAAAACTCGAAGCGTATTCGCAAATGGCGAGCTTTGGGGACGTTGCGGCATCGGACAATCTGCGAGAATTGGCTTCTGCAGAAATGAAAAACTCAGACAAGCGAGTGTCACAACAAGCGAAATCGATTTCATTGAGTCTACTGGTCAATGACTACGATAATGGTACTGCCAAAATCGAAGAGCTATTGGCGTTGGCCAACACCATTCTTTTGGATGGCATAGATCTTACCGCAACCAATCTAAACGCATTGATGCAAGCGACTGAAGCACTCTCCAAACACGAAGCGGATGCTGCGGCTCTGCAACTTGCTCAGAAGATCGAAGAAGGGTTTCGCGAAAACGCCGAACCCCAAATAGCGCTTAGCGCTTGGGAACTGCACGCCAGCCGCCTTAAGGAGACCAATGAAATAGGTGCCCTGCTGCAATCCGACTCCAAAGAAGATCAAAATCCAGTGAGAGCGAGGGCCGCGATTGACTCGCTTATGGCCAAGATCCCGTCCCCGTGGACCGCGTTTTTCTTAGTTCAGATAGCAATCAAAGTAGAGTATTCGGGACGGCCTTACATCGCAAAAGAAATGATTGAGGCTGCTGAAACGCAAATCAAAAACCTAAAAGATCCAGATGCTCAGGCCGAACTGGAGCGAAATTGCAAGCAGTTTCGGAGCCGTTTTGAGATCCTAAACAAACCGTTGAACCTGAGCCAACTCGTCGACACCGCCGGCAAGCCAGTAGACCTCAATCGCTACAAGGGAAAAGTAGTGCTCGTTGACTTCTGGGCAACATGGTGCGGGCCTTGCCTACAAGAGATTCCCAACATCGAGGAAGCATTCGCAGCATATAACAAAGATGGTTTTGAAGTCATTGGGGTCAACCTGGATGAGGATCGGCCCGCGCTCGATCAATTCCTAGCGTCCAAAAAATTATTGTGGAGCACCTATGTATCCAGCAAGCCAGACGCCGTTGGATTCGATACGCCTTTAGCTAGGGAAATCGGGATTTCTGCGATCCCCTTTATCGCAATTATTGGAAAAGACGGAAACGTCGCGGGAATCCATATCCGTGGCCGAAAAATCCAAGACAAAATCGTAGAGCTTTTAGCCAAAGAGTAACTCCATGAGATTAATTGATACTGCTCTGTCGCTCACGAAGAGCCGCGCCGTTTATGTCTTGGTTCTCTAGCTAACTTGGCCACTAGTAACCCGCGCAAGTCTGCTAAATCACTATGATGGAAATCTCTCAGGCGTATCGGTTCTGTCCGGTTTGCGGCGCAAATCGAGTAAAACGAATGCCCACGCGCCCTTTTCGATGCGAGTCCTGCGGCCACACAAGTTTCTTTGGCCCGGTGACGGCAGTGGGTGGTGTGATCACTAACCTTGAGGGCCAAGTACTGTTGATCGAGCGAGCAAGAGAGCCAGGCCTGGGAAAATTAGGTATGCCCGGTGGTTTTGTCGATCCGAACGAAGGTGCTGAAGTCGCTCTGAGACGCGAGATCCAAGAAGAGGTTGGTATTTCGGTGGGGAAATTGACTTTCTTAATGACGGCACCTAACTCGTACACCTATCACGGGATCTCGCTGCCCGTTCTCGACATTTTCTTTTCCACCATCATGACCGCTGATCAGGAAATTGTTCATGATGATTCAGAAGTGTCGGCTTGGATGTGGACCGACCTAACACCAGCGATTTTGGATAGACTTGCTTTCCACTCCAATCGCCAGGCACTAGAACACTTTCTGGATTTTTCTTTTTAGGCGATCGGTCGATTTTCTGGATTTTACTGTCTGGACAACAGTTGTTTAGACGACTATTATACGGGAAGACCAATTTCTTGGTCTGCAGCCGCTAAAGAAACGGCACGCACTTTGTGATTTCGTGAACCGGCAGGCGCTAGCCCCGGGCCTCAATTCGCTGGCGAATTCGCTTAATATGAAGCCCCGAGGATAACGACAATTGTTTAAAGTGAGTGGCATTGGGCGGTAGCCCACCCAGGCCTGAATTCGGCGTTTACATTGTTAAATAAGTCTACACTTGTGAGAACATGATGATTCAATCGACCAACGCTTGTGACGTAATTGTGATTGGTGGTGGGCCGTCTGGTTCAGCGACGGCGACCTTACTCGCTCAACGGGGCTTTAGCGTCACTTTGTATGAGCGTGAGCATTTCCCCAGGTTTCATATCGGGGAGTCGTTAATTCCCCATTGTTACCCCGTGATCGAGCGCCTCGGGATGTTGGACAAGATGAAATCAAGCCATTTCACAAAGAAATACGGTGTCCAGTTTATCAACGAGCTTGGCAAGCTCTCTGAGCCATTTCGATTCAGTCAGTACGACGGGCACGAACGCTCGCAAACTTGGCAAGTGCTTCGTAGTGAGTTTGATCATATGTTGATCAACAATGCACGGGAGCATGGCGTGACAGTGCATGAAGGTGCACGGGTCTTAGACGTGCTGATGGACGGGGACCGCGTGGTCGGTGTGAAAGTCAAGCTGGAGGGTTCGGTGGAAAAGGAAGTTCGATCGCAAGTCGTGGTCGACGCGAGCGGCCAGTCGTCGATAGTAATGGACCGAATGGATTTGCGAGAATGGGACCCCATTCTAAAGAAAGCTGCCATTTGGACTTATTGGCGGGGAGCAAAACGAGAGCCAGGGATCGACGAGGGTGGAACCATCGTCATCCAAACAAAAGAGAAGAAAGGCTGGTTCTGGTATATCCCGTTACATGACGACGTCGTCAGCGTTGGAGTCGTCGCCGGTTACGATTATTTGTTCAAAAATCGATCGACCAAAGACATTGAGTCCATCTACATGGAAGAAGTTGCACGTTGCCCGGGCGTGCAGCCTCGGATCGCAGACGCGGTTCGCGAAGGAGACTACAAAGTCCAAAAGGAATATTCCTATAAGGCAAAGAAAGCAGCCGGCGATGGATGGGTTTTGGTTGGAGACGCTTTTGGGTTTCTCGATCCGCTTTATTCCTCCGGTGTATTGCTCGCTCTAACGTCAGCATCCATGGCCGCGGATTCGATTGCCGATGCACTGGATGCGAACGACCCGAGCGAGATACGGCTGCGAAGTTGGGAGCCCGAGTACGTTAAAGCGATGGATCGAATGAGAAACTTAGTTTGCGCGTTTTACGATGGCCTCAATTTTGGTCGCTTAGTACGGAAGTATCCTGACAAAAAGAATCTTATTATCGATGTTCTCGTCGGTAATCTATTCAGTGAAGAGGTTGACCAATTGTGGCCCTTGATCGAAGAACTTAAGCAGGAAGACGCAGTAAGCGCCCTGTCCGGCTGAGGACAGCCGAACCTACGTGAAACGCGAAACCCCCAACCCCTGTCGCCCTAAGTTCGCTTGAACATTTTGTCGAGCTGCTCGCGAGAAAAGAATAGGGCGGTTGGACGGCCATGTGGGCAGTGGTGGGTATCTTGATAGCAATGTCGCTGCTCAAGTAGGGCAGTGATTTCATCTGGGCTAAGCCGATCGCCCGCTTTCACTGCTGCCTTGCATGCGATCATGTTCATCAGGTCATCCAACAGATCGCGTGCGTCTGGTTTTTTTCCTCCGGCCATGAGCGGTTCCAGTACTTGTCGAAGCATTTCGGCGGGATGCATTTTCGCCAGCATGGCAGGATAGGAAGTGACTAAGACCGCATCACCCCCAAACGGCTCAACTTCGATTCCGATTTCAGCCAGCATTTCGCGGCAATCCACCGCAGCAGCCGCTTCGTTTGCTGTTAAAGTCACTGATTCCGGCACCAACAATTGCTGACGTTCGAGAGATTTAGACAATACTTTGGTCTTGATCTGCTCGTACAGGATTCGTTCGTGCAATGCATGCTGGTCGACGATAACCATGCCGGAGGCGTCCTGTGTTACCAGATATCGATTGTGAATTTGAAAACCGAGTTGCTTGTACGAACCGTCAATCTCGCTAGCGAAGTCGATTCGATGCACCGGAGTTGCTATTGCGGTCTCGTTTGCTTCATGATCAGTCAATGCGATGGACGCCTCAACGGGCCAAGTCGGGCTAGCCGTTGGTACAACTCCCTCGTCGACGGGGGATTGCCGTTGCGGAGCGAACATAGGCGAATTGAGATACGTCGAATCTGGCGTGTAAAACGGATCGTCCATTCTCGCGTTTGGCCGACTTATTGTTGCTGAACCGGATGAGTTGAAACCTTGGAAGGGTCTGAAATCTGGAATCGCAACTGCAGCGTTTGATTTTGCCCATTGCAGTAGGTCGGAGCCAGTACCATCATTCGAGACGTGATGCGAACGTGTAAAGGGTATCGACGCATCGGCCAGACTTGGTACGACACTTGGAGAAGCTGTTGTCGTACGAATCTTGGCTACCAAATCGCTATTGAGAAACTTGTGACGCAAGCTGTGTAGCAATCGCGTGTAGACAGCGCCACTGTCTTCAAAACGAACTTCGACTTTCGTGGGGTGGACATTGACGTCAACTGTCTTCGGATCCACTTGTACATGGAGGAAACATACCGGCATGCGACCTACCATTAGCAGCCCACGGTACGCTTCTCCAAGCGCGTGTTGCAGTGATCGGTCGCGTATGTATCGCCCGTTTAAGAACAAGTATTGCATCCGATTGTTGCTGCGAGATACGCTTGGGTCCGTGACGTATCCGTGGATAGCAACATGCTCATCGCGTTGATCAATCGAAATCAAAGAATCTGCAACTTCGTCTCCAAAGAATGCTCGGATGCGTTCGGACCAACGTTCAGTCGGCTGCAAATCATGCAGTGCTCGATCGTTGTTCGATAGCACCATGTGAACTTGAGGATACGCGAGAGCAATACGAGTGAACGCTTCGGTTACGTGCCCCATTTCCGTTTGCGACGACTTCAAAAATTTGCGACGAACTGGCGTATTGAAGAAGAGATGCCGAATTTCAATCGTCGTGCCAACGGGCCCCGAGCAAGGTCGAATTGGCTCTTTCTCGCCCCCTTTAACACATAATTCGTAGCCGCTATCGCTATCTGAAGTTCGACTGCGCAGAGTTAAATGGCTGATTTCGGCAATGGAAGCCAACGCTTCGCCTCGAAAACCGAGCGTTTTCACATCGAACAAATCGTCGCTCGAATGAAGTTTGCTGGTCGCATGGGGTGCGACAGCAAGCTCTAGCTGATCCGAAGGGATTCCGTACCCGTTGTCACTGATTCGGATCAGTTCAATTCCACCACCCTCGACTACCAACTCGACATGAGTTGAACCAGCATCAATGCTATTCTCAAGTATTTCTTTGACGACGCTTGCGGGCCGTTCGATGACTTCACCTGCAGCAATCTTGTTCACCAAGCCTATGGGCAGTTGTCGAATGGTAGGCATAGCAGATTAATCTAGGACAGATTGGAGGATAGAACCGACTAAAAACAAGCCAAAAGGGAAAGTTCAGCGTACCTTACCGATGGCGGTTCGAAAAGCCTTCAAAACAATGCAGGCAAACAATGCAGGCAAACAATGGCATAGACCAAACTTTAGGTCTATAATGCTCTAGTATCCTATGCAGCCTCCTCTCCATTACTCCCACCCAATATCCTAAGTCGTCCCCTCCATGGATCAAAAATCTTCGATTCTTGCCCGCCTGCTGCTCCCACTGATTTTCGTCGGTTCGCACTCTCTTGTGTCAAATCAGACCATGGCACAAGAAAAAAATAACATCAAGGAGGAAACCGATCCCGTCAGTCGGATTTTCGAGCCCCGCGAATTTGTAGGGACGAGCAACGTACCGTTAAAGTACCGATTGCTGAAACCGTTGGACTACCGGCCGGGCAAAAAGTACCCGCTGATCCTGTTTTTACACGGGGCTGGCGAGCGAGGCGACGACAATTTAGTCACTCTCAAACATGCAGCCATGGACTTGGCTGACGTGAAGCGTCGTGAGCAGTATCCATGCTACGTTGTCGTGCCTCAGTGCCCGAAAGAGCAAAAATGGTCCGATGTCGATTGGTCCAAAGCATCGAGCGAGCAGCCCAAAACTGCCAGTGTATCGTTGCAATCGGCCAAAGAACTGATCGATGAAATGGTAGAAACAGCGGGGGTCGAAAAAAACCGAATCTACATCACGGGTTTATCGATGGGAGGATACGGAACATGGGATGCGATCGCTCGCTATGAAGGTTTTTTTGCCGCTGCCGCTCCCATTTGCGGCGGCGGTGATCCCAAGATGGTCGGTAAGTTTTCTAGGTTGCCGATTTGGTGTTTTCATGGGGAAGCGGACTCGGTCGTCAAGGTCCTGCGTTCTCGTGAAATGATCGATGCACTCCAGGCAATCGGTTCGCCTGTCAAATACACGGAGTACCCAGGTGTGAATCACGATAGTTGGACCGCAACCTACGCCAATCCTGACTTTTACCAATGGCTATTTTCGCAACAAAAAAACTAACCATTTCTCGCCGAGCGTTCTGTCTGCCCGAAGTGTCCGCGTGCCCTCAAATACTATGAAATTTAATCTGTCGTTTTTGCTAGTCCTCTGTTTTTTCTATTCGGCTGCGCCTCGAGGTTACTGTCAGACCGAGCCTAGAAAAATCATAGACTTCGCTCGTGACATTGCTCCTGTCCTTCGAGACAAATGTGTATCATGCCACCAAGGAGAAAAAGCTAAAAACGGTTTTATTATTGCTGATCGCGATGCACTTCTGGGATTCGTCGAACCAGGCGATGCAGCCTCAAGTTCGCTTTGGACGGACTACCTCGCGCAGCCTTCGAGAGACAAAGTAACAGACAGTTTGGTTATGCCACCTGATGGTCCTTTGAATGCCTCACAACTCGCTATTTTCAAACTTTGGATTGATGAGGGAGCGAATTGGCAAATAGAATCTCTCCTTATGTCTAGCGATAAAGAGTCCCCCGTACCCGTTACACCGAGCACGCCCTCTATCGGCACCAAGGTGTATCGAGCCATCGGCTATTTCCATCCAGCGATGGTACATTTTCCTATCGCTCTCTTCTTCGTTGGAGGAGCATGTGCTTTTTTGTCCTATTTCCTGGGGCCCCGATGTCAAACAACAGCGTTTCAATGCATCGCGGTTGCTGCATTGGCGAGTGTTTTGACCGTAGTGATGGGATGGTCTTTCGCGGACACACAAGGTTATCCGGCATGGGACAAGCCGCTTGCAAGCAACGCGACGCATGACGAAGAGAATTTTTTCTATCACCGCTGGTTAGGTACGTTCACAGCAGCGTTAGGTTTGATTTGCGTTGTGCTTGGATTGCTTGCCCGGCGTAACAAGTCGAACCGGTTGAGCCATGCTTGGCGCATCGGTGCGATCGCGTTAGCGGCTCTTGTCGGTGTGGTCGGCCATCAAGGGGGCGAATTGGTTTACGGAGATATCTTCGGCAAGGCGATCGAACAGTTGCGCAAGGAGTAATAGTGCCTCCCGGCCTAGGAACAATACACCCTACTGAACTCATCAAACAATCTGATGAATCAAATGGCCGCCGTTGACGGTTGCTCGCTCATCGCGACCGTTGTGAACGAAAGTGAGCTCTCGATGATTCAATCCTAACAGATGCAGGATCGTCGCATGGATGTCATGGACGTGATGGCGGCTCTCGGTAGCTCGAAAACCAATGTCGTCGGTTGAGCCAATTGTCTGGCCGCCACGAATCCCTCCACCCGCCATCCACATGGTAAAGCCCCATGGATTGTGATCACGTCCGTAGTTCTTGCCCCCAGGTGCCCCAGTGTCGCTGAACGGTGTTCTTCCGAATTCACCCCCCCAAACCACTAGCGTCTGGTCGAGTAGGCCACGGGCCTTAAGATCGGTCAGCAATCCGGCGATGGGTTGATCGGAAGCTCGACACCACTTCGAATGATTGGCCTCTAACCCAGAATGACCATCCCAGCCACTCCCACTCCCGCAGTAAAGTTCTACGAATCGAACCCCCCGCTCGACAAGTCGCCTTGCCATCAAGCAATTGCGACCAAAGGTTGCCGTCGCTTCGGAATTCAAGCCGTATTGATCGCAAGTCTGTTGGCTTTCCTGCGAAATATCAACCGCTTCAGGTGCCGTCGATTGCATGCGGTATGCCAACTCATAGGCATCGATCCTCGCCTCCATATGCGGATCGTTTGGTCGCTGCGATTGATGATGCTGGCTGAGCTGCTTAAGGAAATCGAGCCGACCACGCTGCCTATGGTCGCTTACTGACTTGGGGGGGGATAGATCGAGTATCGGAGGCCCCTGCCGCTGAAGCAACGTTCCCTGGTAGTTGGCAGGCATAAACCCCGAACTCCAATTGGTGGTTCCACCACGTACCACTTTATCGTCTGTCATGCAGACAAACGTTGGTAGGTTTTGATTGGCGGCACCTAAACCATACGATACCCATGCGCCTAACGACGGTCTGCCAGCTAGAACGGATCCCGTGTTCATCTGACGAACTGAGCCAACATGGTTAAGTCCGTCAGCCCAACAGGATCGAATCACCGCAAGGTCGTCGGCATGCTCTGCGATTTTTGGATACCATTCAGAGACCCAAAGACCCGATTGACCATGTTGTTGCCAGATGCGCGGCGATCGAACCAAAGGCATTCGATGAGAACCAGTAGCACTCGTTACAGGCAATGAAAAGGAACTTGGAATCGGTTGGCCGTCGAGTTTCTCAAGCAACGGCTTGGGATCGAATAAATCAATGTGACTTGGTCCCCCTTCCATGAAAAGCCATATCACCGAATTAACTTTGGGCGAATGATGCGGCTGTTGGTCGCGAGGAGAGGCACCAGTCGATAGCGAGTTGTTTTCCGAACCGCATGACTCCGAAGCCAATAGATGCGATAGTGCAATTCCAGCTAATCCACTTCCTGAACGATGAAGCAGTTCACGTCGATTCAATGGCGAGGAACAGACGCTTGCGTCTTCCAAAGACGCATCTGGACTAGACAAGGGATTTATCATCTTTTCCATTTAATTCCAGGTCATTTCGGTCGGATCAATATCGAAACAAAAACTCAGTCGAGTTGATGAGCATCAAGCAATAGTCTTCCAAAGCCCGGTCTTCGCTGCGTTCCTCGACGGAATTCGATTTCGTGGCTAGTCCCTCAGATTCAAGCGTAATCGCCTGCTTTTCCAAGAATTCGAGAGCAGCTTGCAATTCCCATTCGTCGGGAAAACGCGAGAATGCAAGTTGGTTGGCCAGTCGAATTTGATGTACTCGATCGTCAACTGCTTCAGTCTTAACTCTGCGAGCAAAGGCATCAGCCCATTTGGCGGGTTGATCTCCGTTAAGCAACGTCAACGCCTGTGGCGCCGTCATCGTTTGATTGCGACAAGCACACGCTTCATGCGAATCAGGAAAATCAAAAACCTCCAACATCGGAAATCGATCATTGCGTCGAACGAAGATGTAGACGCTACGTCGCACGTGGTCGGCAGCATTCGGACTTAGTTTCCATCCACCCACCGGAGTCGGACGCCCTTCCGGTAAAGGCGGGAAAACACTCTGGCCAGCTAAGTTTTGATTCAAGACTCCAGAAACAAACAGTGCAGAATCCCGAATGGATTCAGCCTCGAGTCTCTGAGGCGGATATCGCCATAGCAATCGATTGTTAGGGTCATAGGTTTCGTCGCCCCGTCCACTTGAATCCTGTCTATACGTTGATGAAGTCATCATCAATCGATGCATCTGCTTGATACTCCAACCACTTTGCACAAAGTAGTCAGCTAACCAATCGAGTAATTCTGGATGGGTAGGCGGATCACCTATGGCTCCAAAATCGCTAGGCGTTCCAACGATCCCACGACCGAAGTGATGGTGCCAAACGCGATTGACCATGACTCGAGCGGTCAGTGGATTTTTGGGATCAACCAACCATTTTGCCAGGGTTGCCCGTCGGCCAGTCGTTGGAATACCCTCGGGCTTCTGAATCTTGGCAGGTGCGGCGTCAAGGATCGAAAGAAAACCCGGCGCAACTTCCTGTCGGGGTTGGGTATACAAACCGACTCCAAGCACGTGCGTTGGAGGAGCAATCTCACCAATGTCGACAATCCCCGAGGCCCGAGGAACGTCATCCGGTTTCAGGCTCTTCCATTGATCGAGCTCGCTTTTCAATTCATCAAATCTTGTCTTGGACTCATCCTTTAGCGATTTCGCGTCATTTGCAAAGCTTGGATCTGCATGCGGCGGCGGACGTTGAGGGCAGGTGCCGCAATCTTTATGGTTAACGATATACGCAATCTGCGATTGGAGTGGAGTTCGTAAACCCGTCGGCGCCGACATGGCCTCGATCACGTAGTCGGGATAGCGCGCTAACAATTGCTTGGGAGAATACTTTCGTACCATTGACAACAACTGATCCATCTCGCTCCACAAGTGCTCTGTCTTGTGTTCGTATTCGGCAAGCCGTTGTTCGTATTCCTTAAGTCGATCTTCGGATGCGAAAGGGATTTTGTCGTCGTGTCCAATGTTTGCAAAGAACGCTTGCAGACGATAGTAATCGCTCTGACGGATCGGATCGTATTTGTGGTCATGACACTGTGCACAATTGAAGGTCAGTCCGAGAAACGTTGAGCCAACGAGATCGGTGACGTGGTGAAGGATCTCTTGTCGAGCCAGCATAATGTCCTTGTTGTTACCTTCTTCCGGATAGTGCCTCAAGAAGCCTGTTGCAATTCTAGCCTCGATGCTATCCGACCACAGTTCGTCTCCAGCGATTTGTTCCATGACAAATCGATTGTAAGGCTTGTCGGAATTGAATGCAGAAACGACGTAATCGCGATATCGCCATGCGTTCGGACGCGTTTCATCTTGTTCGAATCCGGAACTTTCGGCAAACAGCGACAGGTCAAGCCAATGCCGTCCCCAGCGTTCGCCATAGCCAGGCGATGCCAACAACCTTTCAATCATTCGCTCATAGGCGTCGGCGTGCTCGTCCTCTATAAAGGAAGCGATCTCTTCCAGACTCGGAGGAAGACCCGTGAGGTCCAAAGTAGCTCGACGGATGAGCGTTCTGCGATCGGCGTCTTCTGAAGGAGTGATCGATGCAAACTCAAGTTCCTTATGAATCCACTGATCGATCGCGCTTCGCGATCTTGCTTGACCTCGTATCGCAGGCAATTCAGGCCGCACAGCTCTCTGAAGTGACCAAAAGGACAATTCGTCAGCAGTAAACTCACCATCCTCGGGCGAAGCCGAAAGCGGCTTCGACACGAACTGCTGCAAGCAAACCAGGATGCTTAGAAAAAGGTACCTCAATCGAATCATCGAATGAGCTCGCGTGTCGAAAGGGAATCGAGGCTTGGCACGAATGCAAGAGTAGTACTTTACCATACCGGAGGCCTGCCCGCGGGAAAAGACAAAATCATAAATGGTTGAATCAAGATTCTGTTCTACTGTTGGTTCCGAGCTTATGATTTTATTCCGCATAATTTTGTCAAAAATCAACCAAAGGAATTGTAACACACACTCACTCTGTCTCGAGTTTGTCAATAGTCAAGCCATGCGGAAAACGCAACTTTCTGACTCTTCTCGCTGGACGCGACCATGGACGAGTCCATTCTCATTCAAAACCGCTCGATCAATTGCTGTCAACGGAGCAGCAAATTGTCCCCCACTTCGGACGGATTGCTGCGGTCGTCCAGCAACTTGTCGATCGCGCCGCCGAGGATGTTGCCTCGGATCAGGTTGTCGCGGCTTCGGCCGAGAATGCGGATGGCGTGCCGCATCTTCGGCTGCGAGCGGCGATCGACGATCGTGTTGTTGGTAACTCGGCAACGAACACAGTCCTCCAACTCCAGACCGCGATGCAGCGCGTCGAGGATTTGGCAGTCGGAGACTCCGCAGTCGCTGCAGCGGACGAAGGTAACCGCCGCGCCGCGTTCCGCCGAGCCTGCGCAGAATCGCTGCGTCGCGAGGCCGCTTAGCAGCACGTTGTCGCAATCTTCAAAGCGCAGCCCGTCTTTCGTCGGCTCGGAATCCTGGCCACGCCACGCGAACGAATTTCCGTTGACGACGATCCCAGCGCTGCGCACTGCGAACACGGACAGATCGGCCGAGTCGTAGATCGTGTTGCCGGTGATCGTGATACGCGACGCATTGCGCAGTTCGATCGCTCGCCACTGGCTGCCGAGCACATTGCCGGTGATGTTAATCAGATGTGCAGTGTCCTCTTTGTGCGTGGTGGGTGCGTCGGCGGGCAGAGGCCGCTCTACTTCTACGCCGACGATGCGGATGTTCGCGCCGCCCGTTTGCGCTGTCGCTTGAATGGTGTTGCCACTGATCGTAACCTCGCTGATGACGCCGTCAGTGGCATCAAACCAAATCTCCGAGCCACCCGGATGTTGAGCCAATTCCGATGGTGACTTGCGAGCTCCCCCCGATGTCGCATTGTTGTACTCGATGTCGTTGCCGACGATCTGCAGGTTGTGGACGTCACCAGCGAGTGACTTGATCCCCGCGACCTTGTTCCAACTGATGTGGCAACCGTGGACGATTGTTTGGTGCAGATTGCAGCGATCGAAGAACAGGCCGATCTCGTGGTTGTCGTACAGGTGCGAGTCGGCCAGGAGGAAATCGCGATTGCGTTCGACTAAATGCACGCCGATCCGGCACCGTCGAATCAGCACCTGCGAGATCACGCACTTCATCGTCTTGCGCAGTTCTATTCCCACCGCGTCTGGATGCTCGCCGACGATTTCAATACCGTTAATTGTGGGAAATCGCTCCTTGTCCCAAGTATGAGCCTGCACGCTGCTCGGCCAAGCCGTCCCTTGATGATCGCCTACGACACGAATCGCCGGCCCCGCGCCGGCCATCACGATCCGCGACGTCCCACCTTCGCCGCGAACGGCCCCAAATCCAGTTTTCGTCAGATCAAGGACCAACGGTTTCGTAATCCGATACGAACCCTTATTCAGCCGCAGCACCCCGTCCCCCGCGTCGAGCGTGTGCTGCAACGCCTGCGTGTCGTCAGCAACTCCATCGCCAACCGCGCCAAACCCAAATACATTGGACATCTCGATGTTCTCCTAGTGACAATAAGGGGCTCTGCCAAGTGACCAACGAATCAGAACAACTCGTGAATCGGTTGACCGTTGTTCTGGACAATGAAGTGCGGTCTGCCCTGATTATCGAGGTACGTCGCATCCAGCGGGATATCAAAGTAACGGTAAATCGTCGCCGCGATGTCTCCGGGAGTCACGGGCCGTTCCTTGATCGTGCCGCCGTCGGCTTCGGTCGCTCAGATCACTTGGCCGTGCCGCAGGCCGCCCCCGGCAAGTGCCATCGACATCACCTCCGGCCAATGGTCGCGTCCGTCCGTGCTGCCCTGAGTCCCAATCTTCGGCGTGCGGCCGAATTCCCCCATGGCAATGACCAGAACGTCATCCAACAGGCCCCGTTCTTCCAGATCGCTCACCAGGGTTGACAACGCATGATCGAAGAGAGGGAGGAGTTTCCCCATGCCTTTTGAAATGCCGCCATAAGGACATCCATCATTTCCTCCGTGGTTGTCCCAGCTCGCACCGCTGTGATGATTCATACCGATGGTGACGAAACTCACACCGGCTTCGACGAGTCTGCGGGCCAGCAGCGCCTGTTGAAACCAGACGTGCTGTCCGTAGCGTTCGCGATTCTTCGCAGGTTCCCGCGACAGATCGAACGCGGCTTGCGCCCGGCCGCCGAGCACCATTTCCACAGCCTGGCTCTGGTAGGCGTTCATCGCGGCAAGCGACCCGTCCTGATCGATGCCGCTCCGCAAACGGTCCAAGTCCTCCAGTAGCGTCCGTCGCTCTCTTAGCCGCTCGAACGCGAGTCCTTCGGGCAACTGGAACAGATTGGCCCCGGTCGTCTTACCAGTATCGTTGCCATGGATGTCACAGATCGGCAGCTTCGTTGCCTGCTCGGCGATTAACGGATCGTACTGCCTGCCTAGGTATCCCGCATTAGCCAGATGAAACCGCGGATACGCCACCGCTGCCACATTGGAAGGCATCGACGGGAGATTCGGACCGTGCATTTTCGCCACGACCGACCCGATCGCCGGGTACTTCGCATCCGCCGTATTGGAACCAAGGTGGCCGGTCTGAAAGACGCGGTTCGGATTGTGATTGCTGCCCCGAGCATCGACCGAGCGGATCAGCGTGAACTTGTCGAGCATGGCCGCCTGCTTGGGGAGATGCTCGCAAATCTGGACTCCAGGCAGTTTGGTAGAAATCGCGCCAAACGGACCACGGTTTACCGATGGCCGGTCCGGCTTGACGTCCCAACTGTCAATTTGACTCGGCCCGCCCGACATCCAAAACAGAATAACGCTCTTGGCCCCGGCAGTCTTGCCTCCCGTCTCCACGGCGTCAGCGCGGCATCGCAGCAGTTCGGGCAGGCTCAACCCGGCGAGACCTGCCAGCCCAGCCTTGAGCATCCCCCGCCGACTGGTGACCGTCAGACCTTCGCGTTCATTCCCGTAGAAATTCTGAAACGAGTGTTGCTGGTGAGCCGCACGTCGGCAAAAAGGAACTGACATCCGAAGTTCTCCTGTCTTTGGGTTGAGTCCGGAACCGACCCACGCCCGGATTGGTCTCATTATTCTAGGATCCACATACTAGGCACCACTCCCCAAGTCGCGAAGGACTTCGAAGGGCGGTTCATAGGGCACTTCTTCCTCGCGCGGCGTGAAAAAGTTAAACAAATAGACGCCATCGGCTCCTGCCTTGATGAGCTGAGTCGCTGAATCGCGATATTCGTCGGCAGTGAGAGTCTTCCCTCCGCCGCCTTTCGTGCACTCGATGCCGCCGTAAACCGGGACCGTCGTGATGGCCTGCTTCCACAAGCCGATCGGCAAATCGCCGCGTTCGAGCAGGAACTCCGAGACCGTGACGCAATCGACCCAGCCGAGCTTGACCCAGGCGGCCACGTCGCAGCCGATCTGCCTCGCTGTGTCGGGGGTTGGTGGCGTGCGTCCGAAGTTCGACGGCACACGCACACCCAGCACCAACTGTCGGCCGCGTTCACGCCCGACGTCGTCGAGCATCTTGCGAACTCGCTCGACCAGCGAGTTCATCTTGAGGACCCGCTCGTCGGTGGTGCCGTCACTAAAGAACGCCGGAGAGCGATTGAAGTCAAGTTCGATCCCGTCGCAGTCATAGCGCCGTACGGCTTCCTCAATCAGCCGAAAAATGGTGTCGCGAACTTCGCTGCGCCCGAAGTCCAGCGCCCCTTTTTTGCCGCGATACGGCTCGGTCCCCAGACGCCAGTCCAGATGATCCAGGACGAACTGAGTGCGAAGAAAGTCGTTGCTATGATTATCGTTCATGCGAAACGTGAGCAACGCTTCACGACCTCGCCGCTTCGTTTCAGCCAGCATGATTGCATACGGATCGACTCCGGCGTCATAAAAAGCCCGCAGGTTTTGCAACAGCTGAGTCTCCGACGCCGGCCAATTCGCTCGCTCCTCGAGCGTGGACAGCGTCCCCCGCATTGTGCCGATCTTCGTCGGGTAAAACATGACCTGGGCATTGATGCAGACCAGCACCGTATCGACACGGCTTCCCTCGTAAGCCACTTCCTCGATCAGCCGCTTCACATCGTCCACACTCACCGGCACCGGCCCCTTGCCGCCGGCCTTCGTCGACATGCATGACCAGCCATCGAAGTTGTAGAGCACGCGTCGCGAGAGTTGCGGAAGCTTGCTCGCCGTAGCGTGGGCTGGCGGATCGGCTGCCATTATACGCGTCGCTGCGGATAAGAGGACGACGGCGATCATCAGCGAAGGATGGTGAGGGCGGATCATGACGCTGGCGTGGGAGAGTAACATGATCCAAGTCACATGTGTGAACAGCATGACATCTCCTTATTCCGTAACTCGTAAGAATCCACTAATCAAATGCGTTTCGCGACCACGTTTGATCACGAATGGGCGGCAAGTCTGGTTGATTACATCCATTCTTTGATCGGACGTCCTTCGATCAATTGAATGGGGCGATCATCTGGACTCTGCACGATGAGATCCGAGGGAATTCCAAGCTTTTGATAGACAGTGGTCGCAATATCTGGCGAACGATACATGTCTGAAACCACCGAACCCCCTTCGTTATCGGTTGCGCCGAGAACTTGCCCACCTGGGATACCAGCGCCTGCCATGATCGCAAATCCAGCGGTGGCCCAATGGTCTCGACCGCTGGCGGAATTCACCATGGGAGTGCGGCCAAAGTCCGTCAGCCAACAAACGAGAGTGCTCTCGAGAAGCCCACGCTCCTCGAGGTCTATTAAGAGTTGCGGTAACGCTTGATCGACAGGTGGCAAGCGACTGTCTTTCAGTGTTTTGAAGTTATTTTGGTGTGTGTCCCAGCCACCGTCAGTCACGGTGACGAAACGAACTCCAGATTCTATCAATCGCCTGGCGAGCAGACAACTCTGGCCGAAACGGTTCTTGCCGTAAGCCTCACGCAATTGTGAGCTTTCCTCATCCATCGCGAAGGCCTTCTTGGTGTTTGGCGAAGTGATCATATTTAGCGCAGTCTTATAGTGCTCGTCGAGAGATCCATAGGCACTTGGTTGAAGATCGATCGACTGTTGCAGTTTGTCGATGCGAGCTAGGATCGCGCGCCGCCGCTCAACTCGCTCCATTGTGATGCCAGTTGGCGGCGTGATGTCCCGCACGCTGAATTTCTCAGCATTCGGGTCTGCCAGCATTTCGAACGCGGCATGCTGCAAACCGAGGATACCCGGCGAGCCACCACCGTAGCGTTTATCGATAGAGCTTCCGAGTTGCACAAAAGGAGGCATGGCGGTCTGAAATCCCTTGTAGTAACTGACTACCGATCCGTAGCATGGATAAGGCACGGCTTGATTGAATTTGCGGCCCGACATGACATATTGATCCGCCGTGCCGTGACTGCCGTTCTCAGGATTCCAGCCGCGAAGGAGCGCAAATCGCTTTTGCTCGCGAGCCATTCGCGGAACAGCTTCCGTAAACTTGACACCCGCAGTTGGCGTATTGATAACGTTGAATTCGCCGCGAATGCTCACCGGTGCTTCTGGCTTCGGGTCAAACGTGTCGTGGTGGCTCGTGCCCCCTTGAGTCCAAATCAAAATGCAATTCACATCGCGGCGAGGCTTGCCTTCGCTGCCAGCAAGCTGCTGGGACTTTAATAACATAGGCAACGAAAGCCCTAGTCCACTTAAAGAGCCTACCTGCAGCAAGTGCCTACGCGAGATGCCTTGGCACGTCGGATTGCTCATTAGATCGATGTTGAACACTGGGTTTTCTCCTCGATTTGCGGCTTTATGTTGTGGAAACTTTGTGCCTGACGACCACTGACTATTTCTTCACATTCACGAACAAGGCTTGGCTGGCGTAAGTGGCTCTTATGGTGAAGTTAAGAGACACATTGGCCAAAACGACAATTTGCTGCTTGACAACTTCGGGTGCATTTTCAGTGGCTTTAAGTGTGATGTGACCTTTTGTAGCTCCGCCAGTGAGCAAGGTGTTGCTGGCTGCTGCGTCGACCGTGACGCCCTCCGGTAACGGATTGCCAAAGACGGTGTCCAGATGCATGTAGATCATTTCCAGAGTTATGTTCTTGTCAAATCCTTCGGCGCGTTCAACTTCGATTCCAATTCTTTGGCTGGAACCTGGTTTCAGGGTGATTTCGTTTGAATCAAGTGACACGCGACGGATGTCACCCTTCTCGCATACAGCCAGTGCGTGATTCTCAACGGGCCAGTGCCCGCGGCTACCTCCTGGGTTACTCATTTCTTGATAAACAACCGCATTTGCAGTCGACTGCGAAATGGTTCCGTCGCTTGCGGTCCGCGTCATGGTTCCGCTAATCGTAATGTTTGTGGCCACCGGAGCAGTATCAGGGGCGGCTTGAAACACGATGCAACCATCTTGCCCTTTTCCCGTCAAAATCCGTCCACAAGAAGCGGTTACACCTGGTGGTAGCCCTGTGACATGCAGTTGGATCTCACCATCGAAACCGTTTTTTCGTTCCGCACGTACATACACGATGCCGCTGGTACCAGGCCTAATAAGTGTTTTATCCGAGTCTGCGTACAATGCGATACTAGGTGTACTCTTAGTCACAATTAAGAAGTACGTAAACGCCTTTCCGCCCCTGAGATGCAAGTCGCGGATTTCTACAAAGTACCGCCCGTCGTTTGGTACGGTCCAGTTCTCGATCATCGAGTCGGCTACAGTGAGCTTTCCCGTTTTTAAGTCGTCGTTTAATTGCAATTCATTTCCCTCGGGGCCGAGAATTCGCAAGTGTGAGTCGAGCGATGAACGAGCACGTCTGGCGAGAACATCGAACGTAAATCTCTCTCCCTTTTTCGCGTCGAAGGCGAAAAGGTCGAGATCTCCGTCCTTCTCGATTCGCCCATTCAGGCCACCAGGAATCGAGATGGATTGCGCCATAGAAATGACGTTGTTGTAGGCATCGAATTCAGCTTGGGGCAGCAGGTCCGTCATGACCACGGAAACTGGCTGTTTGATTGAGTCCTGCGGCGAGACTGATAAAACCGCTATTCCCTCAGTCGCATCGCTGGGTACGAAGAGTTCGGTCACTGGAGGAGAATCCAATCCGTATCCAATCAATTCGACTTGAGCGGCTGATCCTTTCACAATGCCAATCGGAAAGAGACCCGTCACAAAGGGACGTCGATTCACTTCAATACAATATCCCCAATACGGGTTACCTTGATAGCGTACATCTCGAATTTCCAACTCATACTCACCAGGCTCGTTGAACTTGTGGCGGATAAATGGATCGCCTCGAAATGCGTTGTCCGACGATGCGATTATTGATCCGCTCGAGTTCCTGATGGCAATGATCGGGTCGGCGTGTTTCTGCAAATCGTGAATCCGGAATTGGAGACGCAAGCATACGACATGAAAAGTAATTTCATCGTCTTCCAATGCATTAAATTTGTAGCGGTCAACATCTTCGGCCTTCTCAATGCGACCGCAGATGGCCGTTGGAATGCGTATCGATTGGTGGGTCTGCAAAACGCCGCTGTCATCGGTTTCCTGAAATACTGGATCGGCGACGATCACCAATTGGCCAACTGTGCTAACTCCAACAGGGGTCGCAATTCGCACATCTCGCACACCTGGAATCGTATTTGCATCAACGTTAAATCGCACCATCAACGTCTCGTCAGTTTGCGTCTTCGGCTTTTCGTCGTCCGGATTCCTGACGGGCACGACTTCGCCGCGAACTCCGGTCCCGGAAACGAAAACCGCATATGCTCCCAGCATCGAGTATCGAGCTCGGATAGTATGTTCGGAGGAATCGCCGACCTGTGCAGCGACAGGTTCGATACTCATTAACATGGGGTAGGCGGTTTGCGCCCGAATCGGTGCGTCGATGCCGATCGGAGTTGTCGCAACTACCAAAGTCAAAAGTCGAATCACTAAGTTTTTCATCTTACGAAAGATTTCACCTCACGAACAGGAAGTGCTTTGAGTTGATTAACGCCCACAGCAAGTCTTGATAACATTCAAGCGAGTCTGGAGATTCCTTGAGCAACTCGCGGCTGTCCTCAAGTTCCTCGGGTGATGGTTGGCGGCAGAGTGACGCAAAGTACAGCTCAGTGACAATCTCATCGTGTGGCAGACCTGCTGCCATCAGTTTTGAGATCCGACCATTCTTGTCTAAAATCTTGCTGGCCACGGTGTCGCCATTGATCGTGTGTAGGGCTTGGGACAAATTCGCGTCTGGCGAACGCTCGCACTCGCAAACGCTCGCACGACGCGGCTTGGCGAACGTAGTAAGAAAGTAATGTGGATACTCGGCGTCCGGCAAATCGATTGCACGCATTCCCAGCGGAAGATTGCTAAATTTCGTTTGGACACCGGTCGCGTGGTCAATCGCGTCCAGCAATGGCTCAGCCGCCAAACGTTTTACTGCGAAGTGACTAAAGAATCGACGATCGGAAGCGTTTTCGGGAGTCGGCAGAGAACTGAGTTGGTATAGCCGCGACTTCATAATGGTTTGAATTAAATGCTTTAGATCGAAATGATGGTCGATAAAATCTTGGGCTAGTTTATCGAGCAACGGAATGTTGCTTGGGGGATTGGTGCTACGCAAATCGTCCACTGGATCGACCAATCCAGCCCCAAGCAAGTAACCGACATAACGATTGACCACGGATTTGGCAAAGAACTCGTTGTCGTGGCTAGTCAACCATTGAGCCAGCGGTATGCGGCGATCCAGTGGATCATCAACCACTACGCCTCCAAGCGGCGTTGGCTCCATTCGTTTTCCGGTACGCGGATGCGAAACGTCTCCAGCCGACCGAACCATGACATCTGTTTCGTTCCCGAACGGTCCAAAGTCTGCACTGTTCTTTGTTCCCACTCGCGAAAAAAAAGCGGCCATGCTGTAATAATCAGCTTGGCTGTATTTTTCGAAGGGGTGATGATGGCACTTGGCGCATTCGAGCCGAAGGCCCAGAAACAATTGCGAGGTCGACTCTGTAAGCGCCATAGGGTCTGCATTGACACGGAAAAAATTCGCTGGTCCATTGCTGTAGATCGAACCCTTGGCAGTGATCAGTTCATATGCAAACTGATCGAACGGACGATTAACCCTAAACGACTCCTTGATCCAATTATGCATGGACCACATGCCTTGTTCGCCAACGGTCTTGCTGCTGTTGCGAATTAAGTCTGACCACTTGAGTGTCCAGTATGAAGCATACTGATCAATGTAAATATCCATCGCAGGATCACCGGTCAAGCCTAGCACGCGATCGACCAAACGAATACGTTTGTCAGACTCATTGGAATCAATAAACGAGCGTACGGTCTCTGGCGAGGGAAGAGTACCAATAGCGTCCAGAAAGGCTCGGCGAACGAAGGTGGCGTCGTCACAAACTGGCGACGGTTCAAGCCCGAGGTCGTGGAGTTTAGCGGCGGCAAGAGAGTCAATGAAATTGTTGTTCTTCCAACCAGCCAACTGCGATGATGCGGCGTATGGGATTACAAAAGTACTAACAGCTGCCTGACCATCATATCGGACCATTACGGCAGTCTGGCCCTTTCCAATTGCCTCGACTAGTCCAGTCGAATTAACGCTCAAAACACCTGTGTCGATTACGTCGTAGAGTGCCAAAGCAGAGACATCGCGTTGGTCGCCATCCTCATAACAGGCCACCGTTCGCAATTGCTGCACCATGCCTTCGTTCGCCACTCGGATTTGAGGAAAGACGTCAAGTCGCGATAACCTAATATCCTCGGTCTTGGGGCGAGGCGAACCGGCGGCAATCCAATCTCGAAAAATCTGATATTCGACAGATTCGTGATCAATTCGCTTCCCGCCTCCGTGGGAGATTAACATAGAGGGTTTGCTCAGTAGCAAGCTTGCCTCCGGACGTGCGAAGTCCAATCGCCGTCCTCGGCTGGCTCGCGTAATGGCATCATAATCCCCCGATGGATCGAAGCCGAATACCGAGAGTTTGAATCCTCCTTTGCCGTGTTGAGCAGCATGGCAGGCGGCAGACGCACAACCTGACTTGCCAAATATCGGGCGAATGTCCTTTAGGAAATCGACTGGCTCAGTCCCGATGCCGGTAACTGATACCGGGATCGATTGGCCAATGCCATCGTAGATCACCGATAAAGTCGCATGGCCGTTGGCTGTTGCTAGAATTTTGCCGGACGGATCGACAATAAATACGTGACTGTCCGAACTACCGTAAACGGCCTTATTTGTCAGATCTTGGGATCGCGAGTCAAGCGTCCCGTCCGCGGTTAACTGTGAAACAACAATCTGCGCTCGATCATGATTGCCGTGCAACCGCACCTCGGCCGGTAAAACCGAAAACGAACCGGAGGTCGATGCGCCCAATAGCTGCAACTGAAGGAGTACAAGAAAGAAGACAACCATTGACCGTGTCGATTTTCGCATAGTTCGTAAGAGCAGCATTATTTTGTTCGCAGTTCGAGCTTCACGTCTGACTTGCCCTCGGCTGGAATCCTCTCGGCTAATACGGTTGCATTGAAGTCACTGAATCGAGATGGGATAGTTTCCAGACCATCTACTGTAGCGGGAGCCGCAGATCCTTCGGGTGCAGGTTTGCTGGAAACGCCTTTTTGCTTACTGACCGTTACTTTGTAGTCCCCCTCCGGAGCTCCTGGGACGAGTCCATAGGTCTCGTAATTCCCAACAGTAAATTTGCCTTCTGCATCTGATTCACCTGAGCCGCCGCGGCCTAGAGTAGAACCTGTCGGATGGAAAGTCACGGACGCGCCCTCCAGTGGTTTACCATTCAATGTAACGACTCCACTAACGGGAACTCGTTTTGGTCCTTCAGGCTCGCGTTGGCAGCCACTGACACCCACCGCCAACAAGGCCAATAAGCATTGAACAGTAACTCGCTTGCAGACGAATGAATACTCTCTCCAGTTGCGGTCAAACATTTTTGAAAGATTCTCTTTATTTTTACATTGCGGCAATAGAATGCGTTAGCATCGGTTACTCACAAGTTCCTCGCTTACGCTTCGGATTATCAAGTGCAGTCTGCTCTAAGAACTTAGAACTCGCCGACAACGTTTCCGTCCGAAATCCGCGCTAAACTGAACAGTACTGTTATAGCCGTCGATTGGCTTACGATGTGAACAGAACCATCAGCAAAAGTCAGGTTGCAGCCACCTGGGTGCAGACTGCCCACCCAACCCCAGCTACCGAGTTGGCCGGGTCGAGTACGTCCGAATCGGTCCACAAAACGGTTAATACCCGCCTGAGGTCCTCCCGTCTGGTTGGTGGTCACAACATCGAGGCCGTTCATGACCCAGCCGCGGTAGCCCCACGTATTGCCGAAGCCGTTGATTACCATCCGAGTCGTTTCTGCGACCATGATCGTGTTCGACGAACCGTCGGATATGCTTTGCAAACCGTTGTCGCTGTTCTCACCGAACAAACTCAAGCCAGCCTTGTTTGGAAAAAGCTTCCAATGGTTGCAGAGGTTGCTGCAGTTAGATTGAAAATCATAGTTGGTTTTGGCACCGCGGCGAGTCGTAGCGCGATTTGTATTGTAGGCGATTCCGTAATATTCGGATTGGGCTTCATTTGCGACCTGCATTATTTCATTCGGATCCGAAGGGCACAGAAATACCGGCAAGGGTGTCGAGACGATGCCACCATTCACGTTCGTGGCGGTATTCCCAACGATCGGAGAACTAGGTTGATTACTGCCGGCGATGGCATCCGAAGCAGCTTCAGCGTAGTTGTACTGGTTGCTAATGTTTCCCTGTTCCAAATAGGGCAGGACCGAGACCCATCCGGACGCATTCTTAGCAAACGGATCTGCTTTGTAAAAGACACCACCACTGGTTAACTCCGCACAAGAACGGAGAGACCAGCTGGCTGCGGGAAACTTCCTGTTGCTGTCATGGTAATTGTGCAGCGCCAAACTCAATTGCTTCATATTGTTTGAGCACTGCATTCTTCGGGCCGCCTCACGCGCTGCCTGTACGGCCGGCAACAGCAGACCCACCAAGACCCCAATGATCGCAATGACCACCAGCAATTCAACCAACGTAAAACCGCACAGACGTTTCGATCGCATCGTATTCTCCTTTGGGAGACTATAAGAACGCTAGAAAATAAAAACCAAGCTTCGGGGGGGAGGGGGGGAG
>CAMDKL010000077.1 GCA_945900945.1 Pirellula staleyi DSM 6068 | reverse complement strand
GGGGCAGACCATGGGCTCGCACGTCGGACTCATGGAGGGACTCGACAACGCCGCTGAACTAAGAGAACGCATTCTGGCTCGCAGCCAGTTTTTTAACAGCCCAGAAGCAACCTCCCCTTGCTTTTATGCCAAGATCGGCGCCTGAGTTGAATCCCATCCGAGCTCTATCCTCTTCTCTAGGTTATTCAATCACAGCCCACCTTTCGTCGCATTTGAAAATGCATCCTGTTGTCTGCGGCCAAATTCAATCAAGAGGGATCAGCAAATCATAGAATGTTGGTTTAGCAGTTCGGGCAGGAGGCCCAAAAATGATCGAAAAAGCACTTCGTATTGCAATCTTCGGCCGTTTGGGCTTATTTCTTACATGCGTTGCGCTCTTTGCATCCGACCCGATCCAAGTTAGAGAGTTGATCGAGCAGCTTCACCATCCTACGGTTGGTGTCCGCATTCAAGCGACTGCTAAGCTAGCAGAAATAGGCAAATTAGGAGAGGTAGCCGATAGTGTTTTGGAGCCCTTGTCAAAATGCCTACAAGATCCAAATAGCAATATCCGGCTCTACGCTACTTTTGCTCTTGGACGGTTCGAGGCCGATACGGAGAGAACGTTGAGTTCCCTCGCCCCCTAGCGGACTCAGTCGTTAGAACACAACTTCGTTCTCGTATTCCGCAGTTGCAAGCTCGGCGGATGGATAAGTGGCACCCACAACCATCGCTCCAATGCTGGTCATGTGGATTATCCAGCAGCCATCGTTTGCAAGGACGGTACGTAGGGCTACCCAAGCTACAAGCAACATTGCAGCAAAATAGAACCGCTCTGCCGTCCGTCGAAGATGCAGGCTTTCAGAGCACTTCGCGATCCACAAACCAGCCAGTGCAACGCAAGGGACTACCCAGGGTAGAAATGGACCAAAGGACTCAAACCAATATGGAATGTAGGGCATTGCCAGGGTGCTTCCTTGCTCCCGAGATTCATTTACCACCCAGGAGTCGTTTCCAAAGTAGTGTCGGTGAATAATGATAATTATTCGAAAAAGATTCAAGATCGGATCTCAATGCCGTTTTAAGGCGACCGGCATAGTCTCTTTCGCGCCCACGGGAGAAAACGGATACTAACGGCTTCAATACAAGCCCGACGCGCAAGCGAGGGATGGTTCCGGCCCCTCGCTTGCGCGTCGGGCTGTATTTCCATCAG
This sequence comes from Pirellula staleyi DSM 6068, assembly GCA_945900945.1. Classification (GTDB taxonomy): domain Bacteria; phylum Planctomycetota; class Planctomycetia; order Pirellulales; family Pirellulaceae; genus JBKCUI01. The sequence goes on along the minus strand of CAMDKL010000077.1, from coordinate 25,831 downwards.
CCCAACCCCGGGCCGGAATAGGGCAATAAGAGACCAGCGAATTCTCTGATTGCCGCGAAACTAACGGCTAACCAATGCGATTGTTGCAAGATCTGCATGCAAAGGACGAAAAAGTCGTCTTGCAGTGAAATGGTCCATCTGTACACTAGTGCGACTCTGGATGGGCGAAAAATAAGCTTATTGAGAGATGTTCCTATTAATTGCCGGTGTAGCTCAGTGGTAGAGCAGCTGATTTGTAATCAGCTGGTCGGGGGTTCAAGTCCCTTCGCCGGCTCTTGGTTTTGAACAGAGGTTTTGAACAGAGGTTTGTGCAATTGATATTGGGAGGTTGCCCGAGTGGCTAAAGGGGTCGGACTGTAAATCCGATGGCTTACGCCTACGTAGGTTCGAATCCTACACCTCCCATTTTCAAGTCGCGGAAAACTTCAAAAATTTTCGGAATTGCGGGTGTAGCTCAATGGTAGAGCAGCAGCCTTCCAAGCTGAATACGAGGGTTCGATTCCCTTCACCCGCTCTCCCTTAGCAAGCTGCTGTAGCTCAGTGGTAGAGCACTTCCTTGGTAAGGAAGAGGTCATGGGTTCAAGTCCCATCAGCAGCTCTGTCGTTAGCTCGGCTCCTTTTTTAGGGGGCGTGCTCCGAAAGCGACAGCAGAACAGCCGACATGGATCGTTGGCAGTGATGTGGCGGAAGAGGGATCGTGGATTAACCTTGTTTGCTCGTGGGCCAAAACCTCACGGCGTAATTTCCAGTTTTCTATTTGTTTAGGTGTTGTGAGCAAAAATGGCCAAAGAGGTATTTGAACGCAAGAAACCCCACTGCAACGTAGGCACAATCGGTCACATTGACCACGGCAAGACCACCACAACAGGTGCTTTGCTGGCAGTACAAGCTGCAAAGGGATTGGCAAAGCCGAAATCCTACGCCGATATTGCAAAAGGCGGTACGGTTCGTGACGCTACTAAGACGGTGACCATCGCCGCATCGCACGTTGAGTATGAGTCGGAAACCCGACACTATGCTCACATCGACTGCCCAGGTCACGCCGACTTTATCAAGAACATGATCACCGGTGCCGCACAGATGGACGGCGCGATTCTGGTCGTTAGCGCAGCTGACGGACCGATGCCACAGACCAAGGAACACGTGTTGCTCGCTCGCCAAGTTGGCGTTCCTGCGGTGCTCGTATTCCTCAATAAGTGCGACTTGGTGGATGACGAAGAGTTGCTCGAATTGGTCGAATTAGAAATTCGTGAGCTTCTTACAAAGTACGGTTTCCCAGGCGAAGAGACTCCAATCGTTCGCGGCAATGCCAAGCTTGCTTACGACAAGCCTGCCGACCCAGCTGCGAGCAAATGCATCACCGATTTGATTGCAGCTATCGATGCTTTCATTCCACAACCCATTCGAGAAGAAGACAAGCCGTTCTTGATGGCGGTTGAAGACGTTTTTTCGATTGAAGGTCGCGGAACTGTCGCGACGGGTCGAATCGAACGCGGTATGATCAAAGTCGGTGAGGAAGTTGAAATCATCGGCTTGATGGACGAAAAGAAGAAGACAACCGTCACGGGTGTCGAGCAGTTCCGACGAGAAATGAAGGAAGGCAGAGCTGGCGATAACGTCGGATGCCTTCTTCGTGGCGTCCGCCGTGAAGACATTGAGCGTGGCCAAGTACTAGCGAAGCCAAACTCGATCACTCCTCACAAAAAATTCGAAGCCGAAGTGTACTGTTTGAGCAAAGACGAAGGCGGACGACACACGCCATTTTTCTCCGGGTATAGGCCACAATTTTACTTCAGAACTACGGACGTTACCGGTACAGCCAATCTGGTTGATGCAGAAATGTGCATGCCCGGCGACAACGTCAAGCTCACGGTAGAACTTCAAAAGTCAGTTGCAATCGATGCAGGGGTTCGGTTCGCTATCCGCGAAGGTGGCAAGACGGTCGGTTCGGGGGTTGTTACCAAAATTGTTGAGTAGTTTGATTTTCCAGACCGTTAAATGCACGTAGGTCAGTCTGTCCTCAGGCTGACATTGGTTTGTTAGGAGCGTAGCTCAATTGGCAGAGCACCGGTTTCCAAAACCGGGGGTTGCGGGTTCGATTCCCTCCGCTCCTGTTGAGTCACTTTCGATTTTCTAATCCACAGAAAAAGCATGGCAACTGTATCCGAAGATTCAGCATCCGGCCGCTCGTTAATTAGCGAGCTTTTTGACGTATCGCTCTACAAGGCTCGACAGGGGCGTATTGTCCGCCAAGTCACATGTCTGGCGCTTTGGTTGGCGATGTGGCTGGGTGCTTGGCAGCTTTACGAAACGTTGGGATCTGGCCTTTACGGCCTGAATTACTGGCGATATTGGCTACCGGGCGGACTAGTCGTATTTGGAATGTGGTTCGCATTTCGTTTGGTAAACTGGCCGAAATTTGCTGATTTTCTGATCAGCGTTGAGGCTGAAATGACAAAGGTTTCATGGCCGACCAAAATTGAGCTTTACAGAGCTTCGATGGTCGTTATATTTACGATGGCTTTTCTGGCGTTGTTGTTGTTTGCGTACGATTTACTCTGGCAAGCAATTTTCGATTTCATTGGAGTTAGTTAATTTTTTTGGCTGGGTTGTCAGCGGATGGCTGTCCTCCCCAACAAGCCAGGAGAATGGCCTGCAGGCAAATTCCTGCGGTGCATAAGCACTGCGTTTTTCCGTCTGGTTTGGTTGTTCGTCAAGACTGGCGCTAGGTTTTCGAGTGAACATTTCCCCACAATCCGATACTGAATCTGCTGACGCTGGCGATATGCGCTGGTACATCCTAAAGGTTCAGTTCAACCGCGAAGATACCATTCGCACTGCTTTGGAAAAGCGAATCCGCTTGTCCAACATGGAGTCTTCGTTTGGCGAGATTCTCGTCCCTACTGAAGATGTGGTGGAATTTACACGAGCCGGTAAGCGCCGTGTCGTAAAACGCAAGCTCTATCCAGGTTATTTGGTGATCCGAATGATCATCAATGATGACACTTGGTTCTTGGTCCGCGAGACCAATGGAGTCGGTGATTTTACCGGTTCTGGTGGCAAGCCCACACCGATGACTGACTCCGATGTGGAGAAAATCATCAAGATGGCTTATCCCGACGCTGATGACGAGCAGGTACCCAAGACTACGATTCCATTCAGATCTGGCGATCGAGTACGAGTCAAGGAGGGAAACTTCCAAAGTCTCGAGGGCGAAGTCGACCGGATCGACGAAGCCAATGGGCGTGTAACCGTGATCATCAGTATCTTCGGTCGCAGTACTCCAGTCGAATTGGACCACTGGCAAATCGAGTCTCTCTAAACTGCCCGTTCAAGCACGGAACTCATTCGGTTCGGTTGGCTTGTACTGGTGGAGTCGAGAGCAGCATTCAAAATAATCGGGTTTTAATAGAGTATTGAAGCTCAACATTCAGTATCGGTGACAGAAGCGGACACAAGGTTCACTATCAATGGCCAAGCAAGTCGTAGGACAAGCAAAATTTCAGGTACCCGGAGGCAAGGCGACGCCTGCACCTCCCGTCGGTACTTCGTTAGGTAAATTCGGTATCAATTTGGGGCAGTTTGTGTCCCAATTCAATGAAAGGACGAGGGAGTTCAACGGCACTCCCATTCCTGTAGTTGTGACTGTTTATTCCGACCGCAGTTTCGAGTTCGTAACCAAGAGCCCGCCTGCATCGGCTTTACTCAAGATTGCTGCTGGCGTTGCCAGCGGATCGAGTGAGCCACACAAAACAAAAGTTGGCAAGGTGACCGCCGCTCAAGTTGAAGACATCTGTAAAAAGAAGATGGCTGACTTGAACGCACGCGATCTCGAGCATGCTCGTCGCATGATCGAGGGCACCGCCCGCAGTATGGGTATCGAGGTCGTAGGTTAAACGAGGGGAGCAAGCGTAACGATGGTCAAGCCAACGAAGGCAATGAAAGCGATGCTCGCCAAGGCACCGGGAATTGTCCCGATGCCATTGCAGCAAGCAGTCGAACTGCTAAAGCAGTTTTCTGGTCGCAAATTCGATCAGACGGTTGAAATCCACATGAAACTTGGGATCGATCCCTCTCAAGCCGATCAGCTTGTTCGAGGATCCGTAGTGTTGCCGCATGGTATCGGCAAGATACAACGCGTGATCGTCTTTGCTAAAGGCGATTATGCGAAAATTGCCACGGAGGCTGGTGCAGATTTTGTCGGAGCAGAAGACTTGTCCAAAAAAATCAAGGACGGTTTTTTGGACTTTGACGTCTGCATTGCAACTCCCGACATGATGGGTATGGTTGGGCCACTGGGTAAGGTCCTGGGGCCGCGTGGTCTAATGCCATCGCCACGTGCTGGTACGGTTACGACCGACGTAGCTCGAGTCGTCAAAGAGTACAAAGCGGGTAAGGTTGAGTTCAGAAACGACAAAGGCGCAAACATCCATGCGGTTGTGGGCAAAATGAGTTTCGACGCTACCAAGCTAGTTGAAAATACGACTTCCTTTATTTCGTATGTGCAGTCCCTCAAGCCAAACACGGTCAAGGGTTTGTACATCAGATCGATCGCGATTTGTGCGACGATGTCCCCTAGCATCCGCGTTACTGCGTAAGGAAAGGTTTCCATGAGCAAGCTAGTCAAGAAGCTCGTTTCACGCGATATCGCGAGCCGTTTGGACGGGGTCAATGACGCCATCGTTGCCAACATTGTTGGAATGACCGGTGAACAAAATTACAACATCCGAAAGGCCTTCCGGGAAACTGGGATCAAGGTCATGGTCGTGAAAAGAACCTTGGCGGCACGAGCTACTGAGGGAACTTTATTGCGTTCCGCTTTCGGCGAACAGCCAGGTAGCATGGCTGTGATTTGGGGCTGCGAGGATTTCGTCTCCTTGGTGCGTTTAGTGACCAAGATGGCAGATTCTGGCAAGTTCCCGAAGCTTGAAATCAAGGGTGGGGTAATGGACGGTGATGCGATCACTGCCGACCAAGTTAAAAAGGTTAGCAAGTGGCCAAGTCGTTCCGAACAGATCTCACTATTGGTCGGTCAAATTCTCTCGCCGGGTTCCAACCTAGCGGGACAACTGGTTGGTCCTGCTCGCAAGATTGCTGGACAAATCAAGAAGATGATAGAGAACCAAGAAGAGGAAGCGGCTCCAGCGGCTGCGGAATCCACAGAGTCAGGTGCCGCCGAATAGCCGGTGCCAAATTTACGTGTCGAACAGCCGGTTTAAAAAACTTTCTCGCCGGTCGTTTTTAGTTGTTTGTTTTTCCCAACAAGAGGATAGGTAAGATTATGTCCGAGTCAGCAACCGCTTTCGCGGAAGAAATCAAGACCTTGGGCGAGAAGATCGTCGGCCTGACGCTCAAGCAAGCCAAGGAATTGAGTGATTATTTGAAGGAAGTTCACGGCATCGAAGCCGCTTCCGGTGGTGGTGTCATGATGGTTGCGCCAAGCGATGCCGCTCCGGCTGCACCAGTGGTTCAAACCGAATTCGATGTTGTCATGACATCGTTCGGCGAGAAGAAGCTGGACGTCGTCAAAGTCGTGAAAAACTTGACTGGACTATCACTGATGGACTCCAAGAAGCTGGTTGAAGCAGTACCTGCCAAGATCAAAGAAGGCGTTTCGAAAGAAGACGCTGAAAAGGTTAAAGCAGAACTCACCGAAGCCGGTGCTACCGTTGAACTCAAGTAGTCGTTATCTGCTATCGGCGTTTTGACGCAGATAGCCTGCATATCGATTCGGGTACATAAAAAAGGTATGTTCGTTGAACATGCCTTTTTCTTTTGGGCGAGCGGCGGACTGAAAACGACCTGAAATGGTCAGTTCGATTTGACGAGCATTCATACTCGTACTCGATGACAAGCGATCGACCAGCAACGGTCTTTAGTTTTGTGGCTTTTTTTACCCAACAAAGATCCTGGGCAGCGTTGCCAGCGTGGACTAGATTTTCTAAGGCATGGACTCGGAAAATCATCTTTTATCCTATCGCTTTTTTGCTCCAATAGCAGCGCAGGGTGAAACGGACCAAGGCTCTGTGGGGACACAACCTTGGCAGGGTTCAGCCTGTCGCTCGCCTTGGCACACAGGGGACTACTTTGGGAATTCCGCTCGCATCCAAAACGGATGCTGCCTATCTGCACGTCCTCGAACATCTTCGAGGATCACACGCGCGTCTGGCATCGGATCCCTCCGCTCTCGCTTTCCCTTGATTGAAAAATGGATCTCTTTCTCTAAATCGACCATTTCTGGTGACAGCCAAATCGTAAAGTTCTTGGCGGGCACCGTTTCCATGAGAACGGTATTGTTTTCTTTATTGATTGTCGACTTAATTTCATATTCGGATCCTGCTTTGTATAGCAGCGGGGGAACTAATTTTTCTTGCGACAATTGCTTGGTTTCAAACCACCAAAAGAATCGATCGCCAGCTCGAGAAGTAGTCGCCGAAAACTCCATTTTGGGCGGGAGATTTCGAACGCGCGCTGGGAAGCTCATCCAGTCCATAATGCGTGGCAATTCCTCTTGGAAATGATCTGGCTTTCGGCCTCGGTAGAGTGTGACCAAACAGTCAATTTGCTTCATACCAAGCAATTTATCCCACTCCTTTCCATTCGTTTCTGTGAACTTGTCAAGTTCTCCGGAAACAAAGTAGCTTGGAACGTAACGTGCGTTATTCCAATACTGAATAACGTATTTTCTTGCCTCGCCGCTTATCACAATATTGCCAGCCCACAAATCGGGATGGGCCAAGCCAATGTCCCATGCTGCGTCAGCGCCCATAAAATGACCCGACAAAAAGACCTTGTCGGTATCGATACTAAATCTTCGCATGGCGTCGCGGAGCGGAGCAAGTATTAAGGCGTGTTCGTTCTCTGTGTAGTTGTAACTCGGCTGATTTGGCTCAGCCCAATCGGGCGAAACTACAATGTAACCTCGCTTCGACGCCTCTCCAAAACATCGCTTCGCTTCTGGCGAGTAATACCCGGCCCACCATGCAATTTGCCACTCCGTATTGGACAAGTCGCCTGGCAATGTGAAAACGCAAGGATATCGCCGGAATGGATTGTATTCTGGGGGCAGCTGAACCATGTATTTAACTGTACGCCCCAGCATGTCTCCGCCCATTGGAACCTCAATTGCAAATCGCCCCTGAATTGGCGACTGGCTCGGCAATTGCGAACTTTCCGGTGCGGCCATATTATGTAAAACAGACTCGGAATCCAAGGTAGGTTTTGGAGGCGACATATTCGCGAGAATCTTGGCGACTAAATCTGGCGTACCGGATTCGAGCTTTGTCAATTCCTGAAGAATTTGGTCGTCTCGGACTGGCTTCGAAAAGTACTCGATAATCAGACGCCTAGCTTTGATTCCCGAAGCAACGACCGATGCGTTGTCCTTGCCTGCGGCAGGACCAAAGATCCAACCGCTAATCGCTAGCGCCCCCAACTGATCCGGCTTGAGCGTCGCATCGGATTTCCTGCGTCGGTAGTCAGTGAACCGAAGTGCAGTATCCGCGGTCAGATTGGCCCTGATCTCGGGCAACAACGACTGCATATCCGTTTTGACAGGTCCGTCGGAGATTTTCGAAATATCGTCCGTCATCCAATCCATCAGCTCGTCGCGATCTTTCTTGCCATTGGCGAGCACCTCTAGTTTGCCGTCCACTTTCAATTGGGTTTCAATCGACAGCCCAGCCTTTTTAATGCTTTCGAGAATGAGTTTCGAGAATTGAAACTGTCCCGCTTGCTGGGCCGTCTCAGACGCCGTGAAAAGTTGATCGGCTATGTTTTGATCCAACCGCTTCAGTTCGGATTTAATGCTCTCCAGCTCAGGGAATTTCTGGATAGCAAGGACTAGTATTTTGCGAGCTTCGACAAATCGCTTGGCTGAACTATAGAGATTTACGATCTCCAGCCAGTCCTTTGATTTCAACGGGCTTGCATTGAGCTTTAAAATATCCTGAAGGTTTTCACTATCGAGACTTGCGAGCGAAAGCCTCATATCCCAATCGAAAGCACCTTTTTCGCCTCTCAACCCTTCGATGCGTATGTAGTTGGAGGTAACCTCTGTTATCCCCTGTACGATTTTTGCGATCTCTCCGTCCGGTCTCCTTACCAAACAAATGCGACGCCCAAACGGATCAAACTGTGAACAATTAATAATCGGGCCGGGGGGTACGCTTTGCGCTTTGTCGGCTACCAATGACCTGTTTCCCAGTTCGATTTTGAGGAGGCTATCGTTCACTTGAACGGGCGCTCCGCATCGATTGAAGTTCACATAGGTTTTCCGGAGCCCATCATCTAAGACTTCGATCAGAAGCGCCTTGGTAATCAAGTTCTGATTGACACTTGCCGTTGGGAGCACGGTGAATTCAACCTTGCTCTCTTGTCCTGGGCCGAGCACCATTCCATCAACAAGAGGCAGTTGAGTTTGTTGGCCCAGGCCAATTCCAGTGAAAAGCGAAGCCCAAAAAAACGCGAGAGTCAACCTCGCATTCATGCTACCGACCACCAAAGTACTTTTTCAAGGTCTCAGAAGCAGCGTCCTTGGTATCCTTGGAGGCAGGCCCCGTCACCGATTGTTTTGGAAGCTTCATTGGCTCTCGCTTTTCCGGTCTCTTGAGCTTTGCGGGTTGCAGCGCAGCTGACTCTTCTGCTACTATCTGCGTCCCTTCTAACTGAGCGGTCTCTTCCATCGCAATTTGTCGAGTTTCGAATTCAACACTCCGATCGACTTGGTCCGCCTCAGATAGCCAAGAGCCGATGTCCACGCACTCGCGAGAATCCTGATTGCTCTGCTCTGTCATTCGACCCGCAGCTTCTTTAACCGATTGCACCTCTGGCTGTTTCGAATTGGCGATCCCAACCTCCAATAGAATCTCAAATTCCAATTGGCCGCATCGCAGTCGGTCACCATTCTTAAGAACCTTGGCCTTGTCTGACGACACTTGCTTTTCATTAATGAAGGTCCCGTTTCGACTTTTTAAGTCGACCAACAGCAGCCGTCCATCTTTTTGAACGATGGCACAGTGTTTTCGACTGATCGACTCGCTCTTTGGACGCAATTGACACGACTCGCCGCGACCAATTAGGAACTTTTCGTCCTTTATCGGAATCACTTTTCCTTCGTGTGTTCCAGAAACGACTTTCAGAGAAACCTGCATTTGACTGCCCTTTATAGAAGTCGAAAAACAATCCTAGCATTTCTAACAAAATCAAAAAACACCCAGACTTCGCGTGTGACTAAACACGCCATTTAAAATATTTTAATCACAATTCGCGTGAATAGCTACGGCAAAGGAATTACGATTGCCCTTAAATGCTGGTTACGTCTTTTTCCTTCACGTCGCCAAACAAGTCATCTAGACTTCCATTGTACCAGTGAGTTGGGTAGAGTTGTGACACTCCTTGCATTAAAGATGCGACAAGAAAATCGATCCATCCGTCAAACTCTCGATTCGTTGGCTCGGCACTCGAACCTTTGGAAGCATCAAGCAGACCGGACAATTCGAGCGCCGATTGGGAGCGACGGAGGAGAAAGCTTCCATGCTGAAGCAAACCCGCTGCCGATCTGCGTTGGGCACTCCCTAAGATTTTATCGTCACCAACAACTAAGTCGATAGGAGTGCGCCGTAAAAAGCAAAGAAAGGGTTCCTGATTTTTCCCATTTATCGTTTTCATGGTACAGGGAGTTTTATTCTTGCAGGCTTCCGAAAATCGGGCATTCCACCCAAGCGCTCTCAGGCTATCTGCGACCGCGCAGTGGATAGCGCGGTAAAGCAGTTCATTATGCCCCTTGGTCGGTTGGTCGTCCCGTTTTGGGATGAGTATGCTGTAAGTCAACTCGTGATCATGTACGATGGCCCCACCGCCGGTTTTTCTCCTGACCCACGGCAAATCACTCAAATTGGGTATTGTTTCCCGATCCTCGATCCGTTGAAAGTGACCGATCGAAAGTGTAGGTCGCTCCCATTGATAAACGCGTAGGACAATGGGCCAATCTGAGTTTGCGTTTCGAAGCAACGCCTCGTCGATGGCCATGTTGTTCTCACCGGATCGTGGCGGATCTACGATCACTAAACCCGGCGTTGGAATTCCGCCCCCCGATTGTTTCACTAGTGACTGCACTGCTTTTGGTAAGCATCCCAATTGAGTAGACGGTTCAACTCCAAAGGGTCGCTCATTTTCACTTTTATAATCCAACCCTCGTCGTACGGATCCACATTCAGGCTGTCGAGTTTGTCGACGAGCGCTGAATGGACTTCAACCACAGTTCCGCTAACTGGGCTATACAACGGACTAACGGCTTTAACACTCTCAACTTCCCCAAATTCGCTACCTGCAGTTACGGTCTGACCCATTTTTGGCAATGCCATGAATACGAGGTCTGTGAGTTCCGCAACGGCAAAAGCTGAAATTCCTATTGTTGCAATGCCGGAGGACTCATCGGCAACGTACGCCCATTCGTGCGATTCGCAGTAACGAAGCTGTTCAGGGGTAATACTCATAGCGATAAAGCTCTCTTGTAAAAAGTGTAGGGGACGATTCTAGCCGAAACGCATGTGCCTCGAATATCAATATTCAATGGAGTGCCATCAACGGCAATGGCAGGCTCCAAATATGCCATCGCGATAGGCTTGTCTAGGGTTGGGGAAAAACTACCGCTTGTCACTTGTCCAATCACGCGAGAATCGGCATCCAATACCTCAGCTCCTTGTCGAGCCGCGCGACGTCCGTCCAGAATCAAACCCACGCGTTTGGGAAGCGTAACGAGTTTCGATTTTTGTTCCAGTGCATCCCGTCCGACAAAAGAGCGATCTTTTAAGTTGCATGCAAACCCCAATCCGGCTTGATAGGGATCAATGGCTTCATCCAACTCATGTCCGTATAGCGGCATACCAGCCTCCAATCTCAATGTATCGCGAGCTCCAAGCCCTACCGGCTGAACACCCAACTCCCGCCCTGCCATCATAATGTTCTCCCAGACTCTGGGAGCATCCTCGGATTTGATAATCAGCTCGAAACCGTCTTCGCCCGTGTAGCCCGTTCGCGATACGATGCACGGCTTGCTCATCTGCTCCGTGACCTTCGCACGATAGTATCCCAGCGACAAGGCCGACGCAGGCAGGAGCGGACGGCAAATCTCCAAAGCCTTTGGCCCCTGAACGGCAATCATCGCGGTAGCATCGGTTACATCATGAAACTCGACATCCGGAAAGTCAGCCAAATGCGGTTGCAACCATTGAACGATTTTAGCGCGGTTACTCGCATTTACGACTAACAGGAAGTAATTCTTTCCGCTTGGGCTCTCCAAGCAGCTAACGAGAACGTCGTCCAGAATTCCGCCGTTCTCATTGCAAACCAGCGAATACCGGACCTGCCCAGTTTGCATATCGAGAACTTTGCGAGTCAATAGATGGTCCAGCAGCTGATCCGCTCGGGGACCGTCAAAGCGAAGCCGCCCCATATGCGATATATCGAAAACTCCAGCTGCGGTGCGAGTCGCATGGTGCTCCGCCACGATACCCTTGTACTGGATAGGCATTTCGTAATTCGCAAACTCGGCCATACGAGCGCCGTGAGCGTGATGCCAAGCATGCAAGGGAGTAGCGGATAATTGCGAACTCATCTGAAGATTTTTGCCTTATCATCGAAAAATAAAAAGGAAAAGTGGCACGACGCTCAAGCTTACGACCAAAACGGAGCCGCAGGCGCTAGCCGCGTTTTTAGTCGCAATTCATAGTGTCGCGGCTATCCTGAATATTGCATAAGCCGTTTTAGCGTTAGCCACGGTTCACGCGACATCCATAAACCGGGGCTAACGCCCAACGGCTGATTACTAAAGATCGCGTGCAATATCCAGGCTAGCGCCAGCGGCTCAGAATAAAAAGTTTGCCTGGCCCCGAATGGTTCCAAAGTATAGTGAGCAATAATGGAACTTCAACTCGCGCTGCCTCACATTCAGGACATGAAACTGCAGAGATGGGCCTGAACGACGCTTTGAGGACAGCTCCAAACCAGAAAGAACAACGCTTCCCTACACCATCGCCCCACATCGTGGTCATCTGCAAAACCTACTCCTTTGGCAGCAGCAAGTGCTGCCTGAGTGCTATTCAAAGCTAAGTCATTCGCTTTTTTTCGCAATGCCGCTGTATCTTGCAGCCCCATGCCGTTGTTCATCTGCAATAACTCTTCGAAAACGACCTTCCATTGATTTTGAAGTCCTTCAGCTACGCTGCGGATGTCTTCTCGCAATTGCGATTCTTTAAATAGATATTCAATCGCCTGGGCAGCATGGCCAATTGCCAACGCAGATGTTTGCAACCCGCCAGGTCCGCTGCCGGTGACTCCAGTAATACCAGATGTCGCTTTTCGACTGCTGGCCTCCATGACGTTTGCAATCGGTCCATGCAACAAATCTCGGTGATCTGCAGCAACATGCTCGAACCGAACAGGACCCGTGGCGCTTGCATTGAGTGCCATCAGCACGCTACTGGGCTCAACGATCACCCCGGCTCGATCTCTGGCAATGGAAAAAAGAAGTTCCCTCGGTTTCATGTTCGGCACAAGGCCTCCGCCAGCACAGTCATCCTCGACGGCCCCTACAATCAGCCAATCGGAAAAGTGTCCGCCGGTAACCCAAGGGCTATAACCGTTCAGAACCCAACCGTTGGTGACTCGTGTTGCCCGAAGTGGCGGTTGGCTCAAATGCCTGCGGCTCGTGGTAAGGTGACTAATTCCAACGGTTGCAAACGAGTTACCGGACTGGATCGACGCCAGCAATTTAGTTCGAGCAAACTCGTTTTCGCTAGTTTCAATTCGCCGCAAGGCTGCACTCCGCTGCGTCATAACAAACGCAGTCGTCAAACAACCGCTTGCAAGCCAGACATAGAACTCCAGCAAGTCACCGCTATCGTCCGAGATTGCGGTTTCGACGGCTGCGCATTGGCGAATGGTCGACCATGGGAAATCCGCGGCGGCCTTCATGTTTCCCGCGTCCTTTCTCAAGTCCAAAAGCCATTGCTCACTCCCTGTACCATTCGCAACCCTGACAATGATTTCTTCTGCCCGATGGCCAACTAAGTCTACTAAAGGTTTTATCATTTGCCCTCCAAGCTTACCTGTCTTAACACAACAACTCGAATTATTTGCTAGCTTTGAATTATTGGTGGCAATGCGGTATAACACTTGCCCGCCTTTCGACACTTTTGCTTGATTCGCCGTACAGAATACCAAAAACGGCTCAAGGGAATCACTGTTCGAAGCCGTTTAATGCTTTGCTCCACTATTTCCAGACACGACCAAAGTTACTTCACCTCTAAGTTTTGAATCTTTCAAAGAGACAATCCATGACCCAGATCGAATATTCGCTTGGACAAGAAATTGCTACTGCTGGCGTGGCGAATGAAATTGACGCGGATTCTCTTTACGACAAATGCATGGCCCTTGCACGTAATATGTGGTGGAGCTGGCAGCCCGAGGTAAACAGCCTTTTTCGCGATATCGATCCGATTCGATGGCGACAGTTGGATCACAACCCAATTGCTTTGTTGCGAGAATTCACACCGGAGCGGCTCGCTATTCGGGCCGGTGAAATGGTTCTGCATAGCCGCGTCAACTACGCGTTTCGTCGCTTGCAAGAATACCTCGAAAACAAAAACACTTGGGCGCAAAATAATGCGGGTGTACTCGGTGCCAAGCCGGTCGCTTACTTTTCTGCTGAGTTTGGTTTGCACGAGTCGCTCCCCATCTATTCGGGTGGTTTAGGGGTTCTCTCTGGCGATCACGTCAAGAGTGCAAGCGGACTCGGTGTACCACTCGTGGGGATCGGGCTTTATTACTCTCATGGCTATTTCAAGCAGCACTTGAGCGCAGACGGCTACCAGCGCGAAGAGTATTTCGAAACCAAAGTCGAAGACCTTCCGCTCGAGCCAGCCGTGCTTGCAGACGGAACACCGCTCATGGTTGCCATCGATACTCGCAATGGACGGCTGCTTGCCAAGGTTTGGAAAGTACAAGTGGGTCGAGTTCGGCTATTTTTGCTTGACTGCAATGTCGAGGGCAATCGTCCCGAGGATCGCGAATTGACCAGTCGCCTTTACGGTGGCGACGAGCGAACTCGAATTAGGCAAGAGTTAGTCATTGGAGTCGGCGGAGTCAAGGCTTTGCGGGCGCTTGAAATTAATCCTGGGGTCTATCACCTCAACGAAGGCCACAGCGGATTTGTTCCGCTCGAAGTGATGCGAGAAAGAATGGCAGACGATGGCCTTTCCTTTGAGGATGCAATGCGAGAAACCGCCGGAGCTACCATTTTTACGACGCATACGCCCGTGCCAGCGGGGCATGACCGATTCGATGCTGCATTGATCGAAGAACACTTGGGCCCATTGCGAGATTCGCTTGGGATCAGCGCCGACCAACTCATGGGGCTTGGCCGAGTGAACACCTCCGATTCAAGTGAAACGTTTTGCATGACGGTCATCGGGTTGAAAATGTCGAGAGCAGCCAACGCCGTTAGCCAACTGCACGGCCACATTTCACGGCGCATGTGGAGAAACCTTTGGCCAACTCGGGAAGAACGTAACATCCCGATTGGACACATCACCAACGGCGTGCACATTGAGAGTTGGCTCGCCGCTCAGATGCAACAACTCTACGATCGCCATTTTCCAGCTAACTGGAAAAGTCAGATGGGAGAACCCGATGTTTGGCAGAACATCCATTCCGTCGATCCAGGTGAACTCTGGGAAACGCACAACGCACTCAAAAATCTGCTGTTGGCTTTCGTTCGCAGACGGATCTCGCGTCAGTGCCGACGACGTGGCGAAAGCGACGAAATCGTTGAAGCAGCCAGAAACGTTCTCAGTCCAAACATACTGACCATCGGTTTTGGTCGACGATTTGCCACCTACAAAAGGGCAAACCTCATGTTCAATGACCTGGATCGGATCTGCAAGATTTTGGATAGCACCGACCGACCCATCCAAGTTATTTACGCAGGCAAAGCACACCCTAAAGATGAGCCGGGCAAGCGATTCATTCAAGAGATTTCGAATCTGCGACATGACTCCAGATTCGCAGGTCGCGTCGCATTCTTGGAAGACTACGATATCAATGTTTGTCGACACATGATCCAGGGTGTTGACGTGTGGCTCAACAACCCGCGCCGACCATTAGAAGCGTCTGGAACGAGCGGCCAAAAGACCGTCCTCAACGGCGGTCTCAATTGCAGCATTCTCGACGGATGGTGGGCCGAAGCTTACGACGGATCCAATGGATTCGCCATCGGCACGGGGACCAGTCACCGCGAAGACCGTTTGACCGACAAGCGGGATGCCGAGTATTTCTACCAAACCCTCGAACAGCGAGTGATACCCACGTTCTACGATCGAGATCGCGATGGCTTGCCTCGCAAATGGATCAAAATGATGATGAACAGCATCAGCACTTTGGCATGGCGTTTCAGTAGCCATCGAATGGTCATGGACTATGCCCGCCTGGCGTACGTACCATCCGCAGGCGGACTCAGCAGCGATATGGAAGGCTTCGATTGAGCCGCTCTCAACCATTGATCGCGTGCATGACGCTCGTGGCCACTTAGCGATTTCGCGATTCGATAGGATGATGTGACATACTCAATCGCGAGTCGATAGACGTCGAGTCTTTCGTGGTCGAAGATTGGCTCCACCATTGGCATTCCTTTCGAGTACGAGTACGAGTACGAGGAAATCAAACACGCCAACCCCGCGCGAACGACCGTATTCACCGATGCCGCCAGGAGACCACGCTTGAAAAAATTTGTAACGCACCGGCGGCGACTTCGATGCAATGCTTTGTTCGTTGCTTCGGCTCGACGATGCGACCTCCCGATTCAAGAGCACGTTTCCGGGCCGCCTCGACATATGCATGCAGGTCGCCATTGTGTTCCGCCAAGAGTTTTTGGCGGGTCGCATGGATCTCATCCAAGATTGGGTTAGATGTCATTTGCTGGGTCTCCAAGAAACTGGGCAGGCGTACAGACCAAAATTCGAGGTAGTTCAAGTTCGTCGAGAAGGCGATACAGTCGAGGAAGTTCGGTCGCATTCGCAATATGGCGGCAATTCTGCGTCAGAGGTTATTCTACACCGGCAAGTACAGCCGAAGCTACGTGTAAAGCATCCAATCTGGCTTTGGGCGGCATCATACAACCGGAGACAATCCTGTCTGCGATAGTCTCAATCTCGGGGTCGGGCAACAAAAGCCCGACGTTTTCGAGAATCTCAAGCCGCCGCCTGGCAGCGTCAGGGTCTCCCCGAGACGCTTCGTCGATCACGAATTGAGACGTTACCAATCGATATTTTGGTGCTTCGAATTCGAGCCAGCGCCTCGCCTGATCTTGCAAAACAGCTATTGCCAGAATCTTGCTTGGCCACGAGGTTGCGTGGCTGATTATCGAGGTTTCGATGTAAACGGTATCCATGTCCGTTTTCTATCGCGACGGAACTTGTAATTATCCCGGTTTGGGACTGTTATCCCCGAAGTTTGCCGAGTTATCTCTGATTTGTCAAATCTATTATCCCTGATTCAGGCCAGTTATCCCGGTTTCAGTCTTGGCAGCCGCGTTGGGTCGGTTTCAGGGATAACTAATTATCACTGACGGGTATTACCCACCCATGAGAGCGTAATTTTTCGTGAACTAAATGGTACAGATAGGGAGGTGACAAGCGTCTCCGTGAGTCACTATAAATTTGCACCAAGGAGCAACTGTCTATCGGCGGAGTCCTGACTTAGTGATGGCTTTTGACTTGGACGGCACTTGAGTCGAAAGCTAGCCCATGTATCCGTGAACTGGGTTCTGATTCCTCCGGCTTTGACGGTCGCCCTACCTCTAACGAATTCGCTGTCGATAACGAATTCATCTGGTCGATCTAGAGGGTGCGTATGCCATGGATGGCTACAACACGCGGAATCGTATGAATTCGATAAGGGATGATCGATGCAACGCCAGAAAGACAAAGCTAGCATTTGCATTCTATTTCTCGTAACTGGCATGTTCGTCGGTTGCCGCGTCCCGAACTGGTGTGCCTATCGATCGCTAAGTTCGGTGCCTGGCACGGCAGATTTTTCTAGCCGTTCCTATTTTGAACAGTGCTCAGAGCATGGCATAGCTGAAGTTTCGGGAGATGACACCCTTTTGCCAGCGGTAGGCACATTCCGAGATGATGCGAATGGTCAATTGAAGCAGGGGGAAAGCCCACTAAAATTGCCCAAGGAGTTACCGGGTGCAGCAACACCTCCGCTCAGTTTGCTAAGAAACGATGCGGATGGAAAACCACTCGATGCCGCCCAGCAAAAGGAAAATATTTTAAAACTGTATTCCGAATTTCCTCCTTTACCGCATGAGCCCTTTGCGTTGCCAGACGCCTCGAACGGTTTGATTGGCTTGGAAGAGCTGCAGCAGATTGCAAGAGAAAACCATCCTGGCCTGCGCGCAGCGGCCGCGAGCGTAGAAGCTGCCAGAGGATTGATGATCCAAGCGGGACTTCCACCCAATCCTAACTTCGGCTACGAGGCCGACACGGTTCGGACGCTCAATACACCAGGCTATCACGGTGCGTATCTGCAACAGACTTTCATCACCGCTCAAAAACTGGGTCTGGCTGCACAGGCTGCGGCTGTCGATTATGCGAATGCCGAGGTGAACCAGCGAAAGGCATGGGTGACTGTCCGTTCGTCAGTTCGTCGTTCCTATTTCCAGGTGCTGGCCACTCGAAAGCGTGTCGAGTTAGCGAGAGTTTTATCCGAACTTTCTGAAAACGCTTATCAATCGCAAATAAAATTGGTCATCGCTGGCGAGGCCGCTCCGTACGAGCCACTCCAATTGCGAGTGCTAACGACTCAAGCGCGAGCGTCCTTGATTCGATCCCAGCAGGAATCCATTGCGGCCTGGCGAACTCTTGCGGCCACTGTTGCCGTCCCTTCGCTTCAACCTACGGAACTCAAAGGCCAAATCGATTGTCCGGTCCCGGAAATCGAATACGAAATCGCACTTGCTCAAATGACGGCTGTTCACACCGATTTGCAAATAGCAGAGAACTTGATCAGCAAAAATCGAACGCTCGTCACTTTGGCGGATCGTGTACCCATTCCGGACCTGAACGTAGGCTTCGTACTGCAACGGGATTATACATTTACGCCAGGAACGAACACTTATAACCTGACCGTGGGTGGAGCCGTTCCGGTTTGGAACAAGAACCAAGGAAATCGTATTGCGGCCAGGGCTGAACTCATTCGATCGATGCAAGTAGTATCGGACACTCAGAACCAGTTGATCGCCAAACTTGCTCCGATGTATGGCATGTACAAATCCAATCGGCAGCTCGCCCAATCCTATCGTGCCGAAGCACTTAGCGATCAAGTACGAGCGTATCGCGGCATATACCAACGCTATCTAACCGATCCGGTCGGGGTCAGTTTCAATGATGTCATCGTCGCTCAGCAAACTCTTGGTGGCGTGCTGAATCAGTACATCGACACCTTGCAGTCCCAATGGCAAAGCACGGTCGACATGGGCGAGTTACTACAGGTGGACGATTTGTTCCAGATGGGCGACCCCACGGAAGTTGCAAAGATCCCAGCTATCTGATCGCTCCCGCTTGGGCCTTCCATTTTTCGTAACCGTTCACGGCCTTCTGTCTTGCGCGATGCACGTTTCAAACGTTGCGGCTTTGCGTAGCAGGATTTCAACATCGGGCTCAAACGTGGTGAAAAAGCATCCTAAAACGATGCCGAAGCTAAACGCCAATTTCTGGCGATCCTCGATTGCAAAAAAGCCTGGAGCTGGTTTTTGCGGGAAAACGCCGCGTATTTTGCAGGAATACCGTGTTCCTTGGGTGGTGATAGCACTCTGTTGCGTGCAAGCACGACCACGGGAGGCAAAATCGGGAATGCAGTATGCGTTAGATCAAGAACATGGGCGACGCAGGTTTGCCGCGAAACGATCTAGTCTCTTGGTGCCATCCCAATCCTATGATAATCAGAGCACGGGTTGATGTGTCTAAACGCTGGCGGTTGATTTTCCTGACTACCTACGTAGTCTTCCTCGGCGGTCTATCGATGGAACAACTGGCAGGGCAAGTCGGGGGCCAAAGCGAATGGCGCCGAACGGTTCGAGGGTGGGAATATGCGCATGCGATCCAGGCCAGCTCCGCACCGAGCTTCGTTCCAGCTAATCCGCACGAACCCTCTGCAATCAGTTCGATCCGTCAGTGGCATCGGATCGTATTGCCGATCGCTGTCGGCAGCTTCATCGTTACCTTTGGCTGCTGGCTTTTGATTGGGATTCCAAATCGAGGAATCGTCGTCACGTCGCCTTGATCGCCACCATGTGGCTTTTTGAGTGTTTTTTTGTCGCAACATGCGACTTTGGCTTGATCCCAGCAGTGCCCCCCTTGCAACGCGGCTCCCATTCCATCAAAGTGGGCTTTTTGCTGAAAGAAAACGTTCGTCGTTTTGCTCCCCGGGTCTGAGCCATTTGCACGCATTGCTGGCCAATTATGAGTAACAGTGTTTTTCAATTGAACAATCAAGTGGCCGTCGTTTTAGGGGGCACCGGAAGTTTAGGCGGCGCCATGGCGGAGGCGCTTGGCGCGGCAGGAGCTCGCGTGGCGATACTCGGTCGCAGTGCAGAGCGAGGCATGCATCGCGCCGAAGAGATTCGACGCAATGGGGGCGAGGCGGTTTATCACACAGCGGACGCACTGAGTCGCGAATCGCTTGTCCACGCCAGAGACAGCGTTGAAAAATCGCTCGGTCCCGTAGACATTTTGATCAATGCCGCGGGCGGGAACCAACCCGAGGCAACCTTGCAGCCTGGCGACGACTTTTGCAATTTGCCAATAGATGCGTGGCAAAAAGTTTTTGATTTGAATTTGATCGGCGGGACCGTTCTGCCATGTCAGGTTTTTGGTGAGACCATGCTGCTTCGCAATTCTGGCAGCGTAATCAACGTGGCTTCCATGTCGGGAATTATCCCTTTGTCTCGCGTTGTTGCTTATTCCGCTGCCAAGGCAGCAGTTATCAATCTGACCAAGTTTTTAGCTCGCGAGTGGGCTTCACGAGGCATTCGGGTCAATTGCATTAGCCCAGGATTTTTTCCGGCCGAGCAAAATCGAGGATTGCTGTACAACGCCGATGGAAGTCTTTCGCCACGTGGCCAACAAATCATCGATCACACTCCTTCGGGGCGATTTGGTCACGCTCATGAACTGGCTGGAGCAACCATCTTTTTGGCTTCGTCCATGGCCTCGTCCTTCGTTTCCGGACACAACTTAGTCGTTGACGGTGGTTTTTCGTCAGCGACAATCTAAGCCCCAACAGACAATCCAGGCCCAATCATTAGGATTGGCTTTTTGCAATTCGTAGTCTTCCTCTTGGAGAAATAATGGCTCAGCTAAGCATCCGCAGCGATTCGTGCGATCTCGATTTTTTATCCCTCGGCGCACTCGTGCATCGATTGGATCCAGGTATAATCCCGTTTCGCAGGGCTAGGTCCTTTGATATTCACGTTTCCGGCGGCGAATACAACGTGGCTGCCAACCTTTGTGATTGCTTTGGCCTCAAGACGGGCGTGGCAACCGCGATGGTGAATTATGGAATTGGCGAAATGGTGCAAGCCCGAGTTCGCGAAATGGGAGTGAGGCCTTTCTACAAGCACTTCGAACACGATGGAGTTCGGGGGCCAAACATCGCGACCGTCTACAGTGACCGGGGTTTGGGTGTTCGCCCGCCTGTCGTCTTCTACAACCGCGCCAACGAAGCCGGTGGGATGCTAAAGCCGGGTGACTTTGATTGGAAGTCGATTTTTGATTCCGGCGTTCGATGGTTCCACTCAGGTGGCATCTTTGCAGCCCTTTCGCCAACGACTTCGGAGTTGATTGTTGAGGGGATGCAGGCTGCGAAAGCTGCGGGTGCCGTAACCTCGTTTGATTTGAACTACCGTGCCAAGCTTTGGGCTACCCTAGGCGGCGCAGCCAAAGGCCAAGAAATGATCGGCAAGATTGTCAAAAACGTTGATATGCTTGTTGGCAACGAAGAAGATCTCCAAAAGGGGCTTGGATTCGAAGGACACGACGTTGAGTCCAAAGGAGCGCTGGATCCCGATTCGTTCTTTAAAATGATTGAGCGAGCGGTAACGAAGTTTCCAAACGTGAAAATGGTTGCGACAACGCTACGTGAAGTTCACTCGACCAACCGCCACGATTGGGCCGCTGTTCTTTGGTACGATGGCAAACGTTACGTGAGCCCAACTTGCTCCCTGGATGTGGTGGATCGCATCGGAGGCGGAGACGGCTTTGCTGCCGGACTTATCTATGGCATGCTTTCTGGCAACGAACCAGAACAGGCGTTGCGATTAGGCTGGGCGCATGGTGCTTTGCTCACGACCTTCCCTGGCGATACAACGATGGCCAAGTTGCCCGAAGTCGAACAGCTCGCAAAGGGCGGCTCGGCACGCGTTCAGCGTTGATTCCTCAAGGGCACACGTTTTTGCGACGGAGAAAATTTGCGGTGACGCGGTCTAAGAGATACACTGGACATAGCATTTTGGTTGACTTGATATCGAGACTTCTCATGCGGTGATGATATGGCCCAAGTGACTCGACCGGTAACGAAATTTTCGTATCGCGAGTATGAATGTTTACCAAACGATGGATTTCAACACGAGATTGTCGATGGAGAGCATTACATGAGCCCCGCTCCAGCGACTAAACATCAGAAGGTCTCTCGAAAGATACATTTCCAGCTCTACTCGCAGATCGAGATGAAAAACCTTGGAGAGGTTTACAACGCTCCGACCGATGTTGAGCTTGGCGATCACGATATTGTCCAGCCGGACATCGTCGTTGTCTTGCTCGAACAGCTTGCCATCATTACTCCAAAGAAAATCCTCGGCATTCCTTCACTTGTAATCGAAATACTATCGGAATCAAACCGGCGCTTTGACCAAGTCTTGAAGTTCGACTTGTACCAGCGATCGGGTGTTCCTGAATACTGGATCGTTGACACTGCCTCGGAGTCGGTGCAGCAGTTCGTCTTGGTCGATGGCCGCTACGTTGACGCTGGGACTCATTGCAAATCTATAGCCCCGAAATCTATTGCGGGTGTTGAAGTAAACCTGGTAGAAGCTTGGAATTGATCCGCTTCAGCCATCTCTCAATCCTCTCTGGTGTTCACGATCGTTACTGTGCAACAAGAATAGCAAATGAACTAGGAGATTTGAATGAGTTATGAATCGGTTGAAATCAGGAACGACTCAGTTCCGATCGCAAATGCTGTCCACAAAGGGCTTGCGACTTGGGTCATGGAGACGGCTGCTTTGTGCAATGCCGATTCGATTGAGTGGTGTGATGGTTCACAATCAGAATGGGATCGGTTGACTGGGAAGCTGGTGGATTCAGGAACATTCACTCGACTCAATCCCGAACTGCACCCCAATTCCTTCCTTGCCAGAAGCAACCCGTCTGATACGGCACGCGTTGAGGACCGCACGTTTATCTGCTCGCTTCGAGAAGTGGACGCTGGTCCGACTAACAATTGGCACTCACCCGATTTAATGCGTCGCAAACTGACCGACAGGTTTAAAGACTGTATGTCAGGCAGGACCATGTATGTAGTCCCTTTTTGCATGGGACCACCCGACAGCCCACTTGCCCTCATCGGCGTCGAGCTGACCGATTCTCCGTATGTGGTGGTGAACATGCGGATTATGTGTCACATGGGAGCTGAGGTTTTGCAGAGACTTGGGAGCGATGGCGATTTCATTCCATGCCTTCACAGCGTTGGAAAACCGCTGGCAGAGGGTGAACCGAATTTGCCTTGGCCATGCAACGAATAGAAGTACATTGTTCACTTCCCTGAGTCACGCGAAGTTTGGTCGTACGGAAGCGGGTATGGCGGAAATGCATTGTTGGGTAAAAAGTGTGTTGCGTTGCGGATCGCAAGTGCCATAGCACGCGATGCAGGTTGGATGGCCGAACACATGCTGATCATGGGGCTCGAATCTCCGGATGGTGCGAAGACGTATTTGACAGCCGCTTTTCCAAGCGCATGCGGCAAAACGAATTTGGCCATGATTGTTCCACCCGAGAGTTATCGCCAGCTAGGCTGGAAAACCATATTGGTTGGAGACGATATTGCCTGGCTGTGGCCTGGGAAAACGGGCAAGCTGCATGCGATCAACCCCGAAACCGGATTCTTTGGCGTCGCACCAGGTACATCATGGCACTCAAACACGGCGGCCATGCACGCGATGTCCAAGAACACCATCTTCACCCATGTTGCCCTGACCGATGAGGGTGGAGTATGGTGGGAAGACCATTCCGAAGCGCCGGCCCATCTGATCGATTGGGCAGGACTCGATTGGACTCCCGATTGCGGTCGATTAGCAGCGCATCCCAATTCGCGTTTTACGGCTCCAGCAGGCCAATGCCCCAACATCGATCCAAAATGGCAGGATCCTGACGGTGTCCCTATTGATGCAATCGTATTCGGCGGTCGCAGACCAACGACAATGCCACTTGTCTTTCAAGCTTTCGATTGGACACACGGCGTGTTCCTGGGAGCGACGCAGGGTTCGGAAACGACCGCAGCCGCAACCGGTACCGTTGGAATGGTGCTCCGTAATCCGATGGCAATGCTCTTCCGACGCGAGGATTGGTTGTCCGAAATTACCAACCAGAATGACTTTTTTTTGAAACTATATCATTCGATGCCAAAAGAATTGATGTGCCAAAGAGAACTGCTCATGGCCCGCATGGCCTAAGCGTCGGTCATTTGCTTTTTGGAGAACAAAGGAATGGGAAAAGTACACACCGAGGTAGAAACCCTGCTTCAGGGCCTTCGGGCCTTTTCGAGTGGTCGAGTCTGATCTATCCTCATGGAATGAACCAATTGCCACCTTTTGCCTTTGAGCTTGCCCCCAAATTATCAACTCGCGAACTCAGCAGTCGCGAAGTGACCCAATTTTTTCTCGATCGAATCGAGAAACTACAACCCTCGATTCGAGCCTTTATTTCGTGGGACGGCGATCTTGCCCTCAAAGCTGCAGACAGCATTGATCGTCGCAGAATGTCGGGCGAAACGCTGTCGCCGCTCGCCGGAATGCCGGTCTCGCTTAAAGATATTCTGTGCACGACCGACTCGATAACGACCTGTGGATCGCGAATGCTTGAAAATTATCGTTCGCCTTACGATGCGCACTTAGTGTCCAGGCTAAGAGAAAAGGGGCTAGTCCTATTGGGCAAGACCAATTTGGATGAGTTCGCGATGGGAGGATCGACCGAAACCGGCTTTCGTGGGCCATCCTACAATCCTTGGAACCTTGCTCTCACATGCGGAGGCAGCAGCGGAGGTTCAGCTGCGAGCGTAGCCGCGGGTATGGCTCCCCTTTCTATCGGGACCGATACTGGCGGTTCGATCCGACAACCAGCAGCATTCTGCGGCGTGTGCGGTTTGAAGCCAACTTATGGACGCGTTAGCCGGTATGGTCTCGTCGCATATGCCAGCAGTCTTGATCAAGCGGGACCGTTTGGGCACACGATCTCCGACTTGGCTCTCATGCTACAAACGATTGCGGGTCACGACCCTCGCGATTCGACTTGCCTCGATGTTCCGGTCGATGACTATGCACACGCCATTGCAAAACCGCTTGCCGGCGCCCGAATCGGAGTCATTCGTGAACACCTCGACGGCAACGGGCTCAATTCAGAAATACAGGCCGCTATTATGATTGCCCTCGATGAATACAAGCGACTTGGCTGCCAAATCATCGACATTGCGATGCCACACACCAAGTACTCGATCGCGACTTATTACATAATTGCACCGAGTGAGGCAAGCAGCAACTTGTCGCGATTCGACGGTGCACATTTTGGCTTTCGAGCCGCGATAGAACACAATCTACAAGTGGCCGATGGCGGAAAAGTCCGTACTCCTTTGATCGAAATGGTTAGCCAGACTCGATCGCAAGGCTTCGGGGACGAAGTGCGTCGCCGAATTATGTTAGGGACCTATACACTGAGTGCTGGCTACTACGATGCGTACTACATGAAAGCCCTCAAAGTCCGTCGGCTGATACGCGAGGATTACGACGCAGCTTTTGAAAAAGTCGATGTACTCCTCGGTCCGACGACTCCAACGCCACCATTCCGAATCGGCGAAAAACTCAACGACCCAATACAAATGTACCTTGAAGATCTATTCACAGTCGGAGCCAATCTAGCGGGCATCCCGGCGTTATCAATGCCCGTTGGAATGACGACAAACGGCTTACCCATCGGCATGCAGCTTCAAGGGCCAGCGTTATCGGAGTCCAAACTGCTCCAAATTGCGAATGCATATCATCGAGCAATTGACTACCAACCGAAATTGGCTGTGCTCAGTTGATCAGAGCGATGCATTCGACGCTTGCGAGGAATCGCCTAAACCAGACGAGAATCGAGGTGAATACTTTTCTTGCTTGCGAGCGCATTCGATGCAAGAAATCGCATAGGGGACCGCTTGAAGACGCGCCAAAGGAATCGGTTTGTCACATTGCTCACACTCACCGTAGCGGCCGTCCCGGAGGCGATTCAACGCATCCTCGATCTGCGAAAGTTCGCGGCTTTCCACTTCAACAAGTTGACTGCTGATTTCATCCTGGGCCGTGTCCATTGCTGCATCGATAACATCCCCCCCATCTTGGGAGAGGGCTTGAAGCATGCTTAAATCGCCATCCAATGCTTTACGCAGTGCTTCCCGACGAATCAGTAAGACGTCTCGTAATTTGGTCAAGGCTTCTTTTCGTGACACAATGCTTCTCCGCGAC
>CAMDKL010000076.1 GCA_945900945.1 Pirellula staleyi DSM 6068 | reverse complement strand
TCGGAACAACCAAACCAGCGGATGAACACAGAACCGGTTTCAAACTTAATTGCATTGCCCATCCACTCCCAAAACCGAACGAACGGCCCTGAGCTGATGAACTTTAAGATGCCATCTACCAATCCAACCATTTTGTCAAAGATCAATTTCCCCGCAGTTTAGAACTGTAAGGTTCCCGTCCACGGGGGGTCACCATGGTATCGCTAAAGCAGTTGCACGTCAAGCGAGAAGGCAACATTTTCTCGGAGATGTCCATTCTGCGGGTAAAGCGAGTTTTTTCTGTTGGTTGAATGGTGACCACTGGCATATTCCCCAGTAATTTTAGACCCAGTTTCTGTACGATGGACCGCTGGGGAATCGAAACCTAGTTTCGATTTCTAATCGAATCCTTCAAGCTGATGAAGTCGGATAATAGGAAGATTACGGTAACGAACGCCAAAACGATCTCCGTTAGATCGACGATTTTGGCAGGGACGGTTTGAGGTAGTATATCGCTATATCCGAAGAATGAAAAATTGAGCGTGCTCAGATAAAAGAAATCGAATAGCGCCTCCATTGGATGGACCCCTTTGGCTACTCCAGTGAAGCAACTGTTGTCGATGCAGTAAAGCAAATGAAAGTCAAACGCAAATGACATAATCATCTGCGACATGTTTATTCCCATCAATATGAGGAAGCGATGATGCGCGAGATTGCATTGAGCTGCCTCATAAAGCTGTTTCAAATTCTCAGCCCCAAACAAAGCTGTCTTCATCCAGCAGCCCACCATCACAACGATCGTCAGCAAGCCCACGCCAATTTGACCAGCAGCCACAAACCACAGAACGAACAGCCACCAAACTAGGATGGCGGCATACTCTACAGCGTTGCGGGAGAACGGAATGGTGAACTGTCTTGCTTCTAACTTGGGACTGGAGTTCATTTTAGATACTAGATTTCTAATATAATTTGGGCAAAGCGAATCGCCTCTTTCGTTCAATCAAGAACTACTTCGGGAGTTCCGATACAATGATAATGCGTTTGGAGGCAAGACAGGCAACACAAAGGCTTATTGCATGTATAGTATTTTCGACCTGTTCAAAATTGGAGTTGGCCCGTCCAGTTCGCATACCGTTGGACCGATGATTGCCGCCTTCCGTTTTGGCAGAGAATGCCTTGAAAGGATTCAGCTCAATGGGAAGTCTTTAGAATCGCTCGCTCGAGTGCAGGTGGAACTCTACGGCTCGCTCGCGCTCACTGGGATCGGACATGCTACGGATACGGCGATCTTGGTTGGGCTGTCGGGTTGTCTGCCCGATCGCACGGAGCCTGGGTTTATCCAATCGACTGCACGCGATGTTAGAGAAACCAAACGATTGCGGTTAGGCGGTCGTTTTGAATTGCCGTTCGATGAAAAAATTGACTTATTGTGGCTTCGAAAAGAAACGCTGCCACAGCACCCCAATGCGATCCAGTTCAAAGCTTTTTCGAGTACAAGCGAGTGTCTTTTTGAGGATCAATACTTTTCAACCGGTGGAGGATTCGTCTACTCAAGATATGAGTTTGACCAACTGTTCCGTCAACCACCACAATCCACCGAAAACTCGCGTATCGATTCGGTGCCCTTTGCGTTTCGAAGCGCAAAAGAACTAGTGCAAATGTGCAAAAGCGCAGGATTGTCTATCGAGGCTCTCGTACACGAGAATGAATTGGCCAAAAGGGGCGAGTCCGATATCGCCGATCAATTGGATCGACTCTGGGCAGTCATGAGCAAGTGCATTGATAGCGGCTGCCTCGCCTCGGGTATTTTGCCGGGATCACTGCGGGTGCCTCGGCGTGCTCCAGACATCTTCGGCAAGTTGTCGAGACAAGTTTCTTCGGACTCGTCAGCGGGTTCTGGAGAATTAGCCAGAATACCACCGAGCAAGTTCCTCTCGGAAATGAAACCGATTGTCTTTGGATCGAGCGACCCGTTGCAGCAATTGGATTGGGTCAGTCTCTTTGCCTTGGCTGTCAACGAAGAGAATGCGGCCGGCGGCAGAGTGGTCACGGCACCGACCAATGGCGCTGCGGGGATTATTCCAGCGGTGCTGGCATACTATGTTCATTTTTATCCAAACGCCGATCGAGCTGGCATGCATCGTTTCCTCAAGACGGCGGGCGCAATCGGTCTGCTTTACAAGCGAAATGCGTCGCTATCCGCAGCGGAGATGGGCTGCCAGGGAGAAGTCGGTGTTGCCTGTAGCATGGCAGCCGGCGGGCTGGCTGCATGCATGGGAGGTACAGTTGAGCAGATCGAGAATGCGGCTGAAATTGGAATGGAACATAACCTTGGATTGACATGCGATCCGATAGCAGGATTGGTCCAAGTCCCATGCATTGAGAGGAATACGATGGGAGCGACCAAAGCAATCAACGCGGCTCGGTTAGCCGTTTTATACGGCGATGGCAGGCACTTTGTGTCCCTTGATCGCGTTATCGAAACGATGCGGCAAACGGGCGTCGATATGCAAGTCAAATACAAAGAGACCTCGCTCGGTGGCCTAGCAGTCAACGTGGTTGATTGTTAGCAGTATTTCTGTTCCCATTCCAAAAGTTGAGCTTGAAGCTCCTCATTTTTGGCAATAGCGCCTGATTTCTGCTTGGTTTCAAACATTGTTTCAAAAGCCTGGATTTGCTCTGCCAATGATCGTGGTATTTCTTCCGCCAAACGATCGATAAACAAGACACCGTCCAAATGATCCATTTCATGCTGGACGATTCGCCCCAGGAAGCCATCAATATTAGCCTTGATCTCGTTGCCGCTCATATCGTATGCGTTAATCTGCAGAGACTTGTTTCGCTTAACATTCGCGTTGATCCCAGGTAAAGACAAGCAACCCTCTTCCGCTTCGACAATACCTTTTGCCTTATTGACTTCTGGGTTGATGAATACCAGTTCCGGCCCCTCCTCTTTGTCACCACTCGGGTTTGCAATAAACAAGCGAATTGGAAGATTTACCTGATTTGCGGCAAGTCCTACGCCGCGAAACTCGTACATGATTTCAAACATCTCGCCCACTAATTCCTTGAGCCGTGCGTCCACTCGAAGTACAGGCTTGGATCGATGCCGAAGGGTCGGATGCGGGTAAGTGATCAGTTGTAGCGAAGCCATACGACCTATCGAAAATGAAGAACGCGTGTTACTTTGGGGAGTTCATGAAAGCTGCACTATTGTGGTCGAAAATGCAGTAGTCGTAAACCTACCAATCTCATCGATTTGACAGTTCGAACAGACCTATGCGACAACTCGTCGGAAACAGCGTTTTCGCCATGGCACTCGGCATGCTACTGAGTTGCCTTGCCAGCTACTCCTTGTCGCAATCGCAAAGCTTGCGAGAGTTGGCTGAAAAAAAACTGGGCAAGGAAAGCCAGTTTTGGCTCGCGGAACCTGGCGATACTGGTCTAAATCGTTGGGATCCTAGGGAGCTTTTTGAGGATTCAGGTATCGTGCTGGAATGGGATGACCAAAAGATAGTTTTGATCCGTCCTGGCGCCGCTAAGGAAACCATCATCCCGGGTGATTTCGTCGTTCGACTAGAGCCGTCTTGGGCCAACGAATCCGGAGAAAAGATTCATCGCTTGTTTTCTGAGCGTCAGTACCAATCGGTTATAAAGCAAGGAAACGACGCAATCAAGAGCGGCCTTCCCAGGTGGCAACAGCGAGTCCTCTTGGCTGAGATGATTGAGTCGTGTTCTGCATTGGGAAAGCCCAACATAGCGGGGACGCTTTTTGTCTCGTTAGCCAAGGAGACTCCGCCACAATTGTTGTTGGCTACCATCCCACTACCTTGGGGCGAAACCGCTTTTGAAGACGCAGACTTGTCTAAAATACAATCTCTCAGCGAAGGGTGGATTACGCAAGATTCAGAGGCCGTTCAGTTGCTTGGGGCCGCTTGGCTCCTTTCTGGAGCGAAGCGACCACTTGCCATAGAGACGCTTGAGGGATTAGCGAAGAAATCCAAATCACCCTTTGTCAGCGCCTATGCTCGCGTTCAACTTTGGCGAATCGTCCCGCCTGCGGACGTGCTTTCGGATCGCCTCCCACGCTGGCTGTCTGAACGGGATAAACTGCTGGTTCCCATGCAAGCCGGTCCGACCATGCTGTTGGCAGAGCGGCTTCAGCAAGCTGGGTTAACAAACCTTGCAATTCCGGAATGGCTACGCATTGCGACTCTACACTCCGATCGATACCACCTGGCTACCAAAGCTATACCTAAAGCGTCTTCAGCACTTCGAACAGCAGGCCGGAATGAGGAGGCGGATCGCGTGCAGTTGCTGCTCGATCGATACAAAGCGAACGTCGACGGCAATAAGTAGTCCATCCCCGTTCTCCAGTTCTCCGCGTGAGTCATCTTTCGTCGATCTTGCCGATGACGGCGGAGATCAACCCGTAACCAACTAAGCGTCCGCTACGGGGCCAAGGATTCTATACCAAGCTTTTTCATCTTTTTGTAAAGCGTCGTTCGGTTAATACCCAACCGATCGGCGGAAACGTTCCGGTTCCAATCGTTTGCTTTGAGCACTTCTAGGATGATTTGACGTTCAGGGCCTTCGAGCGCTTCATTCAGGGTCTGATGGATGGCAGGTGTAGGATTGGACAACGAATCCAAACTGGGAACTTGTGAAGGCGGCATCGCGTGGAAAAAATTCAAAGGGCCAGTGCCCGTTTGGGCATGTGAGTTTGAAGCACCGAGCACTGAGCGAGGTAGCGCTTCGCAGTCAATATTGCGAGCTTTAGTAAGTAAGACAGCACGTTGGATTACGTTTTCTAGCTCGCGAATATTGCCTGGCCATGCGTGGGCCTGCATCGTTTTCATTGCACTGCAAGTGAATCCCTGAACGTCTCTTGCGAATTCTTTGCAAGCAGTACGCAGGAAATGTTCGGCGAGCAGTGGAATATCGTCTGGTCGTTCTCGCAGCGATGGTAGTTCAATATGAATTACATTGACACGGTAAAACAGGTCTTGTCGAAATCTGCCTTCTGCAACGGCAATATCGAGATTCTCATTGGTTGCTAGGATCGTTCGCGTGTCGACCGTAATGGTTTCGGTACCCCCGAGTGGCTCAAATTGCAACTCCTGCAAGACTCGCAGCAACTTGACTTGCAGCGCCTGTGTAGCGGTTCCGATTTCGTCCAGGAAAAGGGTGCCCTTGTCGGACAGATGGAATTTCCCGACCTTATTGTGTGTCGCACCGGTGAAGGAGCCAGCCATATGGCCGAACAGCTCGCTTTCCAAAAGCGTATCGGGCAGCGCACCGCAGGCAACTTCTACGAAAGGGGCATTGCGACGTGAAGACTTTTTGTGGATGGCACGCGCGATCATGCTCTTTCCGGTTCCATTTTCACCGGTGATCAAAATACTTGCACGCGAATCAGCAACATTATCAATCATCTCGAAAATTTTGAGCATGCGTAAATCATGGCTGATAATGCTCTCTAGCCCGAAACGGCGATCGAGGGCTTCTTTTAGGCGTTCGTTTTCGTCCGTGATGTCTTTTTGTTGTAGGGCTCTCACAATTGCAGTTTGCAATTCGTCATCAATAATTGGTTTGGTCAATAACTCAAAGGCACCAGCCGCTACCGATTCACGAGCTGCATCGGGGCCTGCATATCCAGTCATCATCAAGACGGGTAAATGCGGAAATCGCTTTCGGACTTTTCTAAGCAATGCAATGCCATCGCCATCGTCGAAGCGAACGTCGCACAGGAGTAGGTCAAAGGACTCTTTTGCAAGCGTCTTGGTGGTTTGCTCAATGCTGTTGGCCGTTTGTACCGAGTAGCCTTCGCCGATTAGCCATTGGGCCATGGATTCCAGGAGCCATTGATCATCGTCCGCGATCAAGAGTCGAGCTTGGGTCTCTTTCTTTGGGTTACTGTTTGCCATCGATTGGATCGTAGATTGCGGAATCGGATTGTTTGGAAGTTTCTAGTGTTTTGCCACAACTTGGAAACATAGGTTGACTTTCCGCAACATGCTTGGCAAACATGCTGTTTCCTGGAACCAACAATGATTCTTTATGAAATGCAGTTCGAATCGACGTCAAAATCGTTAAAATCGGTTGCTTGTATCAAGAAATTCGGATCGCTGTGGAATATCCTGTAGCGATCCCCTTTGACACGATTAGGAGAGTTTCCATTTTGCATTCAAGAGTCTGGCAGCGTTTAGTACGGCAAATCAATATGCCCGAGTACCATTGGGCAGTCTGGGTTTTTGGTGCGATTTCCGGTGTGCTTGTCCCATTGCTGCTGATAATGGGAGGATTGCTCGTACAATTGCTGATGGCTGGCCAGACGGGGATATCCGTAGGTAAAGCATCAGCGATGCCGGATGTTTTGACGGTCGGACGTTATTTTGAGTTAGGCACAGTTTGGCTCAACGCAGGTGGCAGTATCCTACGCGGCGTTTTAGGAATCGTAGCACTGGTTATTATCGTCATCGCGTTGGAGTGTATCGCGTTGCTCACTTGCTACCGAGCGGCTTTGCACACCTCGTTAGAGGTTGCTGTTAAGTTGCAGCGCAAGCTATTCGGAAAGTCCGGGGCGTTGTCAATGGAGCAGGGCCTATCGGGTCAACAGGAAGCGATGCTCGAGATGCTTTACGTCCATGTACCCATGGTAAGAGAATCGATTAGCCAATGGTTTCGAGTATTCCCAAGGCACATTGTTCAGGCGATCTTGCTGTTGCTCCTTTCCGCCTCCATTCACTTTCGGATCACAATTCTGGCCCTCCTTTGCGCCGTTTTCGTATGGGTTTTGTTTACGCGGCTAGAGTCGGCCCGACGCAAAAAAAGGCCGGTTCTTTTCGAACGCGCACGAGCAGCGAGCGAACAGCTATCGTACTTATGTAATACGGCACCGTTGCTGGCTTTTGTCCATGACCAAGAAGATACGAAATTGAGTTACGAAGGCCATTTGAATTCGTATCGTAATTCCCAATTGCAATTGGCAGACGGTGGGATTTGGAAATCCCCGGCGATGCTTTTGACATGCGCAGTACTCGCGGGGTTTCTAATCATTGTGATTTCGATTCGTCTATTGGATGAAAAATCCGGATTGCATTTCGGAGAACTTTTCGTTCTGTGCATGTCCACTATCCTGGCGGTCGCTAGCCTGCATCGGTTTCAGCGAGCCTTTCGGCGGTACAAGCTCGCGGAGCCTGCTGCGGAACGACTTGCTGAGTATCTTGAGCAACCAACGCTCCACAATAACCAGCCGAATCGAATAGTTCCAAACAAGATTTCGCAAAGCATTGTTTTGGACCACGTGACCATTAAGAACAGCTCCGGACAAAAATTGCTGGAAGACATTTCGTCTACGATCAAGCTCGGGCAATTGACCGCCGTTGTTGCCAGCCAAAGCGTTCAAGCGAGCGCGTTTGCCGAGTTGATTTTTGGGTTTGGACGTCCTGCCAGTGGTCGCATTTTAGTGGATGGAGTAGATTCAACGGATCTTGATCCCTCCGCGATTCGCAATTTCTCACTTTGGGCCGCAGCCCGAGGTCCTCTAGTGCATGGTTCGATCGAAGATAATTTGTGGCCGGTGGGTTCGCCCGATGCAACGGTGGATTTGATGGCCGTTGCAAAACGAATGCATGTCTCGGAAGCGATATTAAATTTGCCTGACGGGCTCGCGACCATGGTTACGCCGAACGAAGATCGCCTTTTACCGGACTCCCTCTTTCGTATTGGACTCATGCGAGGGCTGGTCAAGAAACGAAGCTTGATCGTGGCTCAGGAACCAAGTGTGCGAGTGAAATCGACGACGGAGTCCGAAACTCTCGACGCGCTTCTTCAGCTCAAATCCGAGGATACGATTCTCGTCGTGTTACCGCAACGGTTGTCTACGTTGAGGGCGGCAGACCAGATCATCGTGATCCATGCCTACAAGGTGGCTGGCATAGGAACTCATTCGCAATTGCTTGAGCAAAGCGAAATCTATAGGCACTTGAATTACATGCAGTTTTCCCCTTTGGTGGAAAACAAATCGTAACCGTTCACGCTTTGCGTTTACAGTATTTCACGTTTGCGATCTACGTAGTCCCACAACACAAAACGATCGAGATCATTTCCAGCGGTAAAAAAGACACGACCCTTTGTTTGCTCCGCCATGCGATAGGCAAAGCGAATATCGTCTTCGGACTGTGACCAACTGGGCACTAGGAACATGTTGATGACAATTCCATCTTTGGCGCATTGCATTGCCTCTCGCATTGTTTGTTTTTCGGTGCGAGGGTCCGGCGGATACATCAGGTACAAAATCTCCGCTTCGAAATGAGCCGTTGGGAGGCCATCGGTAATTAACACGATTTGCTTATTGACGGAATCCGCAGTAGCGAGATTTTGCCTAGCTAGTCGCAGCGCATGTTGGATGTTTGTAAAGTGGGGTGGAATATCCTGTTCGCTAATGTTCTCTGCGCTCATGTCTGCTTTGAGCCGAACGATTGGATTGTGGATGGTTACCGGTTTGGGCATCATTTCGATGATTTCGCCTGGTTTTCGCAGTTTGGCGAATGAGTACATCTCAATAAATCGCAAGAAATCGCCTGGGTACTCGCTGGTGATTAAGCCTTGCAGGGCGAGTCCCATTCGTTTGACATTCATATACTGGCCGTCGTATCGCATGGAGCCGCTCATGTCCATGATTACCACGGTCGCACACTTGGGACTGTTCTTCGTTTTGTGCACTTCCAAATCGTCGGAGCGCAAGCGGATGGGATGTTCGTCTGGTCGCTTGAGCATGGCGTTGATGACCGACTGAGTTGTGTCGAGGTTGGCAATTGAATCGCCGAACTCATATTGCTTCGTCGACGGCAACTCGACACTGCCATCGCCCACGATTCGCCCCTCGTGTCGGCCCGATCGCGATGCTTTCAAATGCGAGAAAATACGATTAAGGAGACGGCTTTGGAAGATCTTATACGCTTTGGGTGTTAAGTGGAAAGCCCCCTTTTCGTCCCGGTCCAAACCCTGCCGTTCCGCCATCTCGCGAACGTAATTGTTGATCAGTTCGCGAAGCTCGTCCAACTGATTCAGGTCGGCGGGGGGGGCGAATTCTGCTAAGGCTTCCATATCGATCAAGCCGATTTCCGCCGTCTTGGCCGCTTCCTGCAATTGATGGAGTAGTTCGTCAATTTTTTCAAGCTCCTTCTTGATTTCAAGAGCCTTGGGAATATCCATTTTTTCCCGACCCGTAAACACATACTTGCTGAGGAGGTCGTCAATGTTGTACTTGTCGCCAAGCGATTCCATGACGTGCAGAATTCGGGCAGCGAAATCGGGCGATTCTCGGTCGGATCGATACCACAGCTGCTCGAGGAGGTAAATTTGCTTGGAGTGTACTGCTTTGTGAAAATCCCCTTTGAGTTTCGACGGGGGATTTGCTCGATTGGCCAGCTTTTCGAATCGGTCGTTGGCTTTCTTGTCTAGTCCATCGGTTTGATAGGTTTCAAGAATTTTGCGTTTCCGCTCCTCCAGCATCGCGATGAACATATCGATACTAGGGCCAAGTCCAGCGATCTGACTTGGATCTATTTTTATCGCTCGAGCGAGTTCTTCCTCCGTTAATTCCCGGTACTTGCCATACGCCAACGCATGCTCGAAGGCTCCGGAAACCATGTCAGGGGGCTCAGCCGTTGGGCTGGGGAATTCCGTAGGGTTGTACTTTTGGTATGTGTGAACGACACCGCCGATCGGTACCTGTCGCAGAGGCGAAGACATCGCTGTTACCTGTGGTTTGCGCTTATCAATGAATCCGGTCCTGACATTATACCGCCGTGGCAACACTGCAGGAATCTGCCTAAACGGAACGATCACGCGGGTTTACTTTGTTTGCGCCGGATCCTGAAACAGATTCCACTGTGCCCGAAGAATGAGCGCGCGAATGATACTGTAAACCAATAGACCAATACCCATTCCAAAACAATCCGCGTAAAAATCATTCCAGTCCGCAGTCCTTCCTACCGGTATCTGAAGAAGTTCATCAAGCCCGGCATAGGCGACAGTAACCAAAGCGGCAAGCAGCGTGTTTTGATACAGCTTGTGCATGTTCGTGGGAATCGCCCAAGCCATGAGAAATGCAAGTCCGGCGAAAGCACCTAGGTGCAGGACTTTGTCGCTTTGATGCATGGATGCAAGATGCATGAATGCAATTAGTTTATTTGCAGGCATATGGGTTCCGATAAACAGAAGAACCCAATAACTGAAAAGAGCGACTGTCGCAATTCGTAAACCGTTGATAGTCGCTCTCATTTGAACTCTAAAAATACTTTGGAAATTAGTCCCACCACCATTGGTCTGCGGCGAGGTCTGCTGGTGCCGAGCCCTTTCGCTGTAATGCATCTATTTCCATATCGACTTTCGTAGTCGATGGATCGACTAATTTTCTGGCTGCGATATGAACACCGCCTCCGATAGGGGTGACTAGTTGAGAATTCTTCCAAACGGCATTGACGGCCGATTCCACTTGGTTGACGCCAGCTGCTGTATTTACTCTAAATTTGGTTTCGTCGGCAAATGTTCCCAGATTCCATCCGGACTTTTCGTATAAGTTTCGATCTTGAATGAAAGCAGCAGCAATGCTGATGTCGAACAAGTTTCGCATTTCGAAAAACACAGGAGTCACTTCAGCAAGTTTATCAAATTTTTCCGTAAACTCTTTCGTGAAACCATTGCTAGCTTGACTGCCCGTATTGCCAGTACGAGTTCGATTTCCATCTTTTTCAACGCTTTCTTTTTCTCCGCTCAATTTGACTCCGCGACCTTGGAGATGCAACGCTGTTCCAGCTTCATTCGTTGTGACCGAGCTGTAATCCGCTTGAAAATACCAGCGTTGCAACGAATTGGCGTTTGCGCCAGAAGACGTTCGTGCAATCCAACTCGTCAGAGGAATGATGGGATCTTGCAAGC
The DNA here is from genome assembly GCA_945900945.1 of Pirellula staleyi DSM 6068. GTDB lineage: Bacteria > Planctomycetota > Planctomycetia > Pirellulales > Pirellulaceae > JBKCUI01. Next base: position 18,324 of record CAMDKL010000076.1, on the reverse strand, counting down.
CAATTCCAATCAATTTCATGCGATAGTCTGCTTCAACAAGGATCTGTGCAAAGTGGGTTGTTTTTGGAACGCCTTTGATTGTGATCGTTTGAAGTCCGAGGGATTCCTTCATTTTGAGGGCATATTGTCGCACGTCCAAACCCTGTGGCATTTGACCACCAAACGAAGCGTGAAATTGGTTCATTTGTTTGAGTCCTTCTTTCGTAGGATCAATCGAGCAACCAATGACACTGACAGCATTTTCATTCGAAGCGAACGTTCTTAAAGCTACGATTAGATCATCGAGCCTCAACGTTGGCCTGCCGGTTGTAAGTCCAACTAATCGGTGATTTACATCCAAATGCCATTGGTCAGCTGGACCGGCGATAACGATGTCCTTTGACTCTGGCAAAAAGAAGACGAATTCGAGTCGGCTCAGACCTGCCATACTTAATACTTCATCACTTAACGATTCACCTTGTTCAATTTTTTTGGAGGCAAATCGTTCCAAGCGGTTCAGCGATACCATACGCATGGGCGACGTACGAACCGAACCACGCGGTTTACTTTGGAGAGTTGCCATCCTCTGAACAAACGCAACGGAGGGATCCACTTGCGAAACCCGCAAGACTCCTGCAGCGTCAATGTCAATCCCAGCCACACCGGAACCAGCTCCACCCGTTCCGCCACCCCCAGCGCCGCCACCCCCAGCGCCGCCACCACCAGCGCCGCCACCCCCAGCGCCGCCACCACCAGCGCCACCACCCCCCTGTCCAAAACTGGCGGAAGTGCAAAGCACTAAAGCTATTGCTGCAGAAAAGAAAAACTTGGATAGGGTTTGTAGACGCATGCCAAAGGACCCTTGGGTTGCGAAGCAGATTGGGAAATGAGAAGTCTTGCCGAGAAATTATTCCGTGCGACTAGTACCAAGGATAGTTGCGATTCACTCGATTAGCAACAATTTGCGAAAAATGGGCTGGATGCGATAACTGCAAAATGCGTCGCTATAGCTAAATTTACGTATTTTTCTAGGGAATTGCTCAATAAAGCTTGACTGGAGTCCCTGCCAAGAAGTATTCACTTCCGATTGAGAGCGGGAATTTTCCCCTCTCGATTTGGGACATTTTAGGAATGCGCTGTGGGTCCAATACGAATCCAAACGAGCTGGAGGCTTGCCGTCTACGTGTGGATCATTGCTGCGCCAATGATTTGCCTCGGGCAGCCGATCGCCCAACTCCCACCTCCAAACGCACAAAGTCCCTGGATAACATCCCCACCCCCAACCGGGACGATTCCCCCTAGCGGGTATACCACGCCCCCCCCTTCGGGAGTGCCTCCTGGATATGGCGTCCCTCCGGTTTACTCAACACAAAATCCCTATGGAACTCCAACTTACTCCGGTTGGAACTTGTCGCAATTGTTTGGTTTCCCACCTACTGCGCCCACATATGGCGCCAACCCATACGGAAGTCCGGTTCCCGCAGCCAACCAGCCGATGGGGCAACAGCCGTATCCTTCGAGCGTTTATCCAAACTCAAGCCCGAACGTACTGTTCCCTAGTACTGGCGGGATACCGGGTCAACCGGTCCCCTACCAGATGCCCCCCTACCAGGTGAGCCCCTACCAGGTGAGCCCCTACCAGGTGAATCCATATCAGCCCAATCCTTATGGGCAACCGCAATACCCCACAATGATGTCCACCACGGAGGCCACCATAACCGCTGGAACAAATCATGTGATTCGAGCTTTCCAAGGACCAAGGTTCCGAATAGCGTGGCTTCCTGGTGGAGGTGGAACTGATGGCGGGCAACCAAATTCGTTACAGATCCTCGATGCCGATGTCTCGTTTGTCTTTGCGTGTCCAAGATGTCTATATTGTGATCGTCCCTTCTACATTATTCCTTCGTATTCGCAACATGAGTGGACAGGGCCCACTGCGCCTGGTTCGGATTTACCGGGTTCTGCCTTCAGTGCGTTCATGGATTTTGGGTTGGACTCAGATCCTCAAAAGACGGTGGGTTTTGAGCTAGGAGTGCGAGTTGGAGTCTTCTCAGCGTTCGACGCTGTCAACTCGGAGAGTGTTCGTTATCCAGTCAAAGCGCTTGGGCGACTCCGGCTAACACCTACGTCAACGTTTCGAGCAGGTGTCTTTTACATCGACCGAAATAGAATCAAATTGCTTCCAGCAGTCGGCTTGTTATGCTTGCCGAATCAGGACACTCGCTTCGATCTGTTCTTTCCCGAACCTAAGCTATCTCATTACGTGTCGACCCTTGGGAAATCCGATGTTTGGTGGTATTTGAGTGGCTACTACGGTGGCGGGGCATGGACCATTAAACATACCGATGGATCGAACGATGACATCGACATCAACGATATTCGAGTCATGCTAGGTTTGGAGTTTGGGAAGTCCGAGCAAATTCGCCAAGGCTTTCGATTGGGCTTTATTGAAGGCGGTTATGCATTCAATCGGGAGCTGCTCTACCGGGTTCAATCTTCTGGAAACCTCGACCTGGAGGACAGCTTTGTGCTACGCGCGGGATTTGCTTACTAGCGCGGATTCTTCATAGAACGAGCCATTATTCGCGTAAACCAATACTGTGATGCGAGTAATGCCTTTTGATCGAAAAGCAGACTGTTTATCGTAACCCGATGCGTAAGCGAGGGATTTTGAACGGAATACCTCGCTCACGCGTCGGGTTATCAATAATCCGCTCAAGCTCAATGGCTAATGAATAATCCGGGCCATCGCATCAGCTTTAGCCGCCTTCGCTTTTGAACAAATCATTGCGCCGGAGCCGCGTTTTTTTGGTGGCTTCCGCAGTTCGCCAATCTGCGATGCGCTGGTGGTCGCCGCTCAGCAATACTTCTGGAACGGAATGGCCACGGAATTCCGGAGGTCGGGTGTATTGTGGAGATTCAAGATACCGATTACCTCGCGAAAACGAATCGTCCCAACTACTTTTCTCGTCTCCGAGAACACCTGGGATCATGCGAACGGTCGAATCGACCACGACCATCGAAGCGACTTCGCCACCGTTGAGCACGTAATCGCCAACGCTCAGTTCGATTGGATTCAAGATGTCAATGACACGTTGGTCGAACCCTTCATAACGTCCACAAAGCAGAATCATGCGATCGAAACGAGCCATGTGTTCGACCCGGCGTTGATCTAGTCGGTCGCCCTGTGGCGTCATCACGACCACCACTCCTGGTTGTTCGCTCATTTGCTGAACAGCCTCCACGCAGTGGACAACCGGGGGGACGCAAATAAGCATTCCCGGACCACCACCGTAGGGTCGATCATCTATCTTGTGATGTTTTAGATCGGTAGACCACTCTCGCAGATCGTGGATATGGATTTCAACCAATCCGCGATCGATGGCTTTTGCGAGCAAGCTCTGTGTCAGATATCCCGCGAAAATCGGAGGGAACAGGGTGATGATGTCGAATCGCACTGTCCTAATCCACTTTTAGGCCCAATCCACTTTAGGACACGGCAACGGGTTGTTTCACGCTCCGCCCAATTCGAGCTAGTGCGTCGGACTGAAGCTGGAGGTGAGTCCCTTTCGAACCGTACTTTTTGATCAGTACCTGAACGTTTTCGCTGGGTTGAGCACCTACACTGAGCCAGTAGTCAATGCGCTCGCCCTTGAGGATGGCGCGGGCATCCGTTTCTTTGCACATTGGGTCATAATGCCCAAGTTCTTCCAAGACTCGTCCGTCGCGTGGGCAACGTTGGTCAATGGCGCAAAGGCGATAAAACGGGCGATTTTTTCTGCCCAAACGCTTCATTCGAATACGAACCGACACTGTGCTAATTCTCCGTGAAAATTGAGTTTGCGAGACTGGAAATCATAACGTCTGCTCAAATGCATGTGGAGCCGTATTTCACCGATTTTTTGATTTGTAAGGCAAACCTAGCCACGTTTTTTCTTTCTCAAGAGCCTTTCTCGGTCCTTTTGCATCTTTTCTCGCTCCTTTGGGGTAAGTCGTTTGCCGGTGCTTTGTTTGACTTTCATGCCACCCATGGGGTTATTGGGGTTGTTTGAGATCATCCCTTGCATTTGTTGAATCATTTTCATTTTATCACCCATGTTGCCCGAGGTCGCCATTTGCAGCATGGGGGCGAGCATGTCAAACTGCTTGACCAAATCGCTAACGTGGTTGGGTTGCACTCCGCAACCTTTTGCAATGCGGTTTTTGCGAGACGGATCGATGACTTTGGGGTTTCTGCGTTCCTCGGGTGTCATGGAATCTACGATTCCGGTAAGCCGACTCATTTCCTTGTCGCTGTCGGCGCTGCCCATCATTTTGGAAAGTTCACCCATGCCGGGCATGAGAGTCAGCATTTTGGTCATCAGTCCAGGTTTTCGCAACTTTTGCATCATATCTCGAAAATCGCCGAGGGTAAAAATCCCCTTGGACATCCGTTCTTCTAGCTTCTCACGTTCCTTGTCATCGATTAGTTTATGGGCTTCGCGAGCTACTTCGAGGATGTCGCCCATCTCCAGGATTCGGCTGGCCATCCCTTCGGGGCGAAAGGGTTCGAGGGCATCCATATGTTCGCCGGTGCCGATAAATTTGATCGGAACTTGGGTAACAGCTTTAACGCTGAGCAAAGCACCGCCGCGGGCGTCGCCGTCCAGTTTGGTCATAATCACGCCGTCGAGAGACAGTGCTTCATTGAACGCTTTTGCGCTGTTAACGGCATCTTGGCCGGTCATACCGTCGACCACCAAGAACACTTGCTGAGGTGCGATTTGCTTGTCGATTTGCTTGAGTTGTCCCATTAATTCTTGATCGATGGCCAATCGGCCGGCCGTATCGAAGATAGCGACATCGGCACCGGCTGCTTTCGCAGCGGCCAGTCCTTCTCGACAAACCGCAACGGGATCGCTAGCGCCGGCTTTGCTAAAAACATCGATTCCGAGTTGCGTTCCGAGGACATGAAGTTGTTCAATAGCTGCAGGACGCTGCAAATCGGCTGCGATTAGAAATGGCTTGAATTTTTGCTCCTTGATCATCAGGGCTAGTTTGCCACAGGTGGTTGTCTTTCCGGCTCCTTGAAGCCCGCACATCATAATGCTTGTCAACTCACCCGTTCGTATCGGAATGGAATTGTCGACAGGACCGAGGAGCGAAACCAGCTCTTCGTAAACAATTTTGATGAGCTCTTCGTTAGGTCGAAGTGAAAGCAGGACACGCCGGCCGGCCGCTGCGGCAGACACGTCCGACATGAATTTCCGGACAACATCGATATTGACGTCCGCTTCGACCATGGATTTTTCAACCATGGCCAAGCCGTCGCGCATGTTGGATTCGGTTAGCTTTCCTTTTCCACGGAGTGATTGAAAAGCACTTTGAAGGCCTTCTTGGAGCGACTGAAACATTTTTTTGAGATTTTGCAGCTAGGTAAGAGCTCTCCAGGGAACGAAATGCTGGATAACGAGACGCGAAGGCTGCCAACACCTCGCGATTCTAATTTGTATTCTCGTCTTAGCATCTCCGAAAGACTCCGGGCCAAAAAATGAACCACAAAGGCACGAGGACACAAAGTACCTTTTTCTTTGTGTCTTAGTGCCTTTGAGGTCAAAATCCCAGATCGCGGATGTTTTTTGGGATTAATAGCACATCGTGTTGGGATGGGGAACTTTTGCGGTGCAAACCCCCTCCAAGTCAAGCATTCAATTGTGTCAATCGTAATGATTGTACGACCGCTTAGGTGGCAAGTAATGGATTTAAAACGACTTGCATGCCAGGAAGTCGTTCGTAACTTCGGTTGATTCGTTGCAATGCTTGCGAGCTGAATTAGACTCGGAACTGCGGCCCACCATTGTGTCGCTTATTGTTTTGGCCCTTGTTTATGGCACCTGATTGAGGTTCGTCGATGACCACCGTCGGTTTCGGAAGTGGTAGCTTTTCCAACAACATCCCCCGAAAAGATCGCGGAAGGAAGCGTAAACAGCTTCATGTCCGTCAATCGCTTTTGGAGTCTTTAGAAACTCGACACTTGATGGCTGCGGGACCGCAGCTCAAGGGTGTTCAGCCAAACGAGGGCTCCTTAATTGCATTGGGGAGTACTGGTGCGAACGCGACTGTCTTAAATGTCAGTCCGCGTGAGATCGTGCTGCGCTTTGATGATACCACTGCGTTGGATTTCAACACACTGTCGGGCATCCAGGTAAAGCGTGCAGGCTCGGATGGAATATTAGAAACCGCATATTTAAGCACCGATTTGGGGACAAACGGACAGGTTGTCGTTGACTTTAGCGCTTCGCTGCCCGGTCAGCAAGGCAACGGTTTGGAGTTGCGATTCACGCAAACCGCTCGATCGTCGAGCATCCCAGGAAAGCCAGCGAGCTGGCCTATTTTGAGCGTCGCAGGAACTCGAATCAATATCGAGGTCAACACGCAGCCCGGAAACAAAACCACGGCGTCGGATTTGATTCAAGCCATGTCCCAGGACACGGTCGTTGCGTCGAAGGTGTTGGTCAAGCGGCTTCGGGGGGTCGAGAGTACCGTTATCGCGGACACGGTTCCTACCGGAAGCATTTTGACCTTGCAAGGTGCAGATGCAGCACGGGTTTCGTCGAATCTGAATTCGGGCAGCAACACGCTGCAAGTTGAATTCTTGTCGACGCGCCCGAGTTCCTCGGGTGCAAACAGTCGAATCGAATTTATTTCGCGAGATTTTGGCGGACAGTTAGCCCCGATTGTGTCGGTCGCCGGTCAAACGGTTCGAGTGGAGGTGAACAGCAACTCGCGGTTTTTAACTACCGTTCAAGAGGTGATCGACGCCATTAGCAGCTCGCCTGAAGCTGCTTTGGTTCTGCAAGCTAGATTGATTAGCGGTTCGTCGTCAGCTCGAGTGGGGGCCAATTTCCCAACATTGACTCAACTCACGCTGGTTTCAGGTGATGATATCTCGATCCCGCCCGCGTACATGGGTTTTGGTGATTCAGATCGAGAGGTCGTGATCCGGTTTGCCGAAACGCTTCCAGACGATTTCTATCTCATCGATATTTTGGGGACGGGTCCGTTTGCGCTTCGCAATACGGCTGGTCTCGCGTTTAACGGTGGCGTTAGCCAGAGTGTTCGATTCGATTTGGACCTAGGAACTACTGTTCAAGCGGTCGTGCCACAACCGGTTGTTCGCGCTGCGAACGGAACCTTGAGCCAGCTTCGAAATCAAATCTACGTTTACCTGAACGCGGACGACTTAAGTACCGTTGAGGCAGTGAAGCCCGAATACTACCAACTTGTTTATACGCGAAATTCTTTGAGTGGGCTGGATGACCTCTCCTTTCGACCTTCGACGGTAAGTTACGACGCTTCACTCAATCGCATTGCATTGATATTTAATCGTAATCTAGATGCATTTGTCGATCCAGTAACAGGAGCGACGCTTCCGATTGCAGCGATGCGACTAAGGATTGGCAATAGTGAATCGCCGGCTGGCTCGCCTGTAGTTGTGTTCAATCCAGCAGCCGAGCCAGGCAGCAGGTTTGACAACGCAACCGATTTGGGTGGCGGTTGGCTTGCCGGACCAGGTGCGAAAGCAGCAGTGGTCCATTCCGAAATCAGGAATACAAGTTCCTACACGTTGGACTACCCTGGAGCCAATGACGAACAAGGCAGTCGCGACAATCGCTATCAGCACCATGTGACACGAGTTGATACAGACGGCATTGCGATCGTCAGTTACAATTTTGCGTCGGAACTCGGTACGGCCAATCGAAGCGTGCAGTTGAATACCATTACTGACGCACAAAAAAACATGGTGCGTCAAGTCATGTCGCTTTATGAGCGATATCTTGGGGTTCGATTCACCGAAAGCGATAACCTCGGCTTTACGATTGCTGTGGGAGACATGCAAGCGGTCAACGCTTTGACTTCGCTGACGACCGTAGAATCCAACAGACCTGGTGGACTGACCTTCGCCGCTGGGCCGCTATTGTCCAATGCCGCTCAGTCTGCGGTGATCATAGACAGCCAGGACTTCAACACGGCTGACGATAACTTGTTTGGTACGGAGCTCTTCCGTTCCTTCATGCGTGGAATCGGTGTACTGCTCGGATTGGGAAGTGCGGATGAGTTTCCACAAGCGACGGTACAGAACAACTCACCGATTACCGATCCAGCCATCGAACAGGTTTTTCCTGGCAACGCAGATATTGTTCATGGTCAATTCGTATTGAGGCCCGAGGGCAAGGACATTGACCTTTACCGATTCTCGGTACCATCGCAGGGTGGTCGCCTGCAGTTGCAAATTTCCGCGGAACGTCAGTCGAATTCGAGCTTGCTCGACGCATCGTTGCGTTTGTACCGAAACGATGGAACGATTTCGGTTCCACTCTGGACCGAGATTTCTGCAAACGAGGACTATTTCAGTGATGACCCTCGCATTACCCTCGATTTTGTTCGAGGTGGCGAATACGTAGTAGGGGTGAGTGCCAAGGGCAACACATCGTACAATCCACAGATCGAAGACTCTGGTTTGGGTGGCAAATCGGAGGGCAAATACCAACTGCGGATCGATTTCCGGCCACCCGCTCCGTCTACTTTGGTTGACGTGAATGGAACGCCAACACCGCTGGATGGGAATGGCGATGGTCGGCCTGGCGGCGTGTTTAATTATTGGTTTGTACCCTCGAGACCAGACCGAGCAACTGCCGTTGTCGGTACTCCGGACACGTCTGCGTACACGGTTTGGGTGGACAAGACGGCGGCTGCCAACGGTAACGGAACTCTTTCGCGTCCTTACAGTACTATCGCGGCAGCGCTGCAAGACGCAGGCAATGTAACAAGGAATGACGCAACTGGAAATCGCGCAGTCACGGTACGGATTCTCGGCAATACGACCAACCGCGCTTACGAAATTGGTTTCAATCGCTTCGGCGTTGCTTTGGCTGACGGGGCCACATTCGACGTGCCGAAGAACGTAACGGTAATGATTGATGCTGGTGCAATCATTAAGATGGGGCGTGCTCGCATCAGCGCAGGAAGTTCGACGGTAAGTGTTGACCGGAGCGGTGGTACGCTTCAATTGCTTGGAATACCCGATACGAAAGTTATTGTTACTTCGATCAATGACACTGTTGGAATTGGAGTCAATCCTGATCGAACTCCTCCTGCCGCCGCGCCCGGCGATTGGGGTGGAATTGATTTTAGGAATCGAATCGACGGAAGCGATGAAACACGAATCGACAAAGAGCGAATTGGATTATTCCTGAACTCTGTGATCCATTCGGACGTTCGGTTTGGTGGCGGGCAAGTTGTAGTGGATGGTGTTTCGCAAGTCATTACACCGATTCACATGGTGGACTCGCGTCCCTCGATTATAAACAACTTGATTACTCGCAGCGCCGATGCCGCATTGGCCGCAACGCCCAATAGTTTCAAAGAAGATGACTTCCTGGATCCACGTTCGCAAGCAAATGGCTTCTTTATTCCGGACTATGATCGGGTTGGGCCTGACATTCATGGAAACAAGGTCATCAACAACACGATTAACGGCTTGTTCGTCAAGACAAAGACGGGTGTTGCTGAAGCGTTAGAAACCATAACCGTCACGGCTCGATTCAATGACATCGACATCCCGTATGTCATCGGTGAAAATTTGGTAATCGCCGGTAAGCCAGGGGGGGGACTTGTCGATACCGCCTCGCCGCCGACGACAGTCGTAACCCTCAGCGTTATCGCTGGCGGCTCGCTCGCAGCTGGCACCTACAACTATCGATTGGTTTATGTGGATGCGGCAGGCAACGAGAGTTTGGCTTCCATTCCAACCTCTTCGCTGACGGTTGGTACGAATAGTTCTATTTCCTTGGCGAACTTGCCCCCGATTAGTACTGGTTTGCCCTATGTGGCCAGGCGATTGTATCGAAGCGATGCTCTTGGGGCCGGCGCTTACCGACTGGTTACGGAACTCAATGCGGTTGCGACTACGTACGTTGATAATGGAACGGTCACGGGTGGCGAGTTGATTCCACTCAACATCAAGGTGCGTTCTCGATTGGATGGCGGTCTGGTGATTGATGCTGGTGCCATTCTCAAGATGCGGGGTTCCCGAATTGAGCTTAGTGACGGTGGTACGCTGTTGGCTGAAGGAACAGCGTCTTTACCCATTGTGATAACCAGTCTTAATGACAATCGCTATGGATTTGGCGGGACGTTTGACACCGCAAATACACGGGGAACCCGAACTCCTTTGGCAGGTGACTGGGGCGGTGTTTTTGTGGGGCACGGAAGTTCTGCATCGTTGGACTACAATCGACTTTCCTACGCTGGAGGTACAACGCGAATTGAAGGTGGATTTGCATCATTTAATGCGATCGAAGTGCATCAAGCGGATTTCCGCATGACCAATTCTCGGTTGGAAAACAATGCTGCAGGTGACGAAAGCTCAACTTCTTCAACACGCGTAGGCCGAGGAACTAATTCAGCAGCAACCCTCTTTGTTCGCGGTTCTCAGCCGGTCGTGATTAATAATCGCATCAATGACAATAACGCAGCCGCCATCAGTATCGACGTCAATTCGTTAGGTCCCGATTTGGTGAATGATCCTGGGCGGCAATCAGAACTGCTCGGTCGCACGCTTGATTATGCTGAAAATCAAGGTCCACTCATCGATAGAAACAGACTATCTCGAAACGCTGTCAACGGGTTGCTTGTTCGTGGCCAGACATTGACCACTCAAAGTGTATGGGATGACACCGATATTGTTCACGTTGTTCAAGATGTTATTACGTCGGACAATTTCTACACGTATGGTGGATTGCGGATCAAGAGTGCTCCGTCCGAAAGTCTGGTTGTTAAGTTTGGAGGAGGGGCCTCACTCGCTGGATTGAACGCAACGGGAACACCGCTAGACATCGATTCTCGAATTGGCGGAAGCATTCAAATTGTTGGCCAACCGAATTTCCCAGTCATTTTGACGTCACTTGCCGATGATAGCGTCGGCGCTGGTTTTGGCATCGATGGACGTTCTGCATTCGATACAGACAATAATGATGTGACGGGACTTGTACGGCTACCGACCGGTCCGGAAGTAGACCGAGGAACATTAATTGACAACGACGTAGACGTGAACTTGCCCGGCTTCTTTTCGTTCCGGCCACTTGCGGGCGGAAGTAGCTCCTTTTTTACTGGTGCTGGAATCACTGCCCAAGGAACGACTCAGAAATTCGTCAATGATGACGTGATATTTGCATTTACTAATTTCATCGATATCGGTGCATTGGGTAATGGGTTCGATTTGGGTAGTACAACCATAACACTTCAACCCACGTTGGTTTCGCCAGACTTGGTCGTTAGCGAAGGAACCTTTTTGGGAAACAATGCTGTACCCGTCCGTTGGAGGATTGAATCACGCTTCGACAATGGCATTTCGAAATTGTTCAATACCCTAATTCTCGATAGCGCCCAGCCTCTCGGTGCAATCGACTTTGTCAATTACCTCGACGAAGACATCCAGTTCCCGAGCGATGATTTTCTCTATGTGACAGGCACACCTGGACAGCCTGATTTCCGTGCGTATACCATTGACGATACCGAGCGATTTGGGTTTTCGCACGGTGGTATCTACCAGCAAGGGGTGGATCTTCAGAATGCAGCTTATACCGGTTGGGCAGCAGACTCGTACCCACGATTGGACAACACGATTAGGACGACGGGATCGACATACACTTTACCCGGCAACATCAACTTAACAAATATACCTCCCCGAGTTGACCCGATATTGGGCGCTGTCAACGGGCTTGCGGACGTGACGACTGCATTTGCATGGCGTGTTGACCCTAACGCGACCACAGCGAGAATCACAAGTTTCTTGGAGTTGGTTCCGAATGCAATTCAGCAGGTGGCAACGCCTGGCGCTTGGCAGGGTGTTGCTGCACAGACTTATTCCAATGATCGCAACGTGGGTGTGGCATCGGAACGAGAATCGGCTCGTGCAAGTGCCCCGTCGGCCAATGATACCCCCTCTTCATCTCAGAACTTGGGTCAACTTGCGAAGCTTGCGACGAGCGGTGACGAGAACGCTCGGTTGGGCTTCGAGATACAAGGTGTACTCAACAAGCCATCGGATGTCGACGTTTATAGTTTTATCGCAAATGGAAGAACAGAGGTTTGGCTCGATATCGATCGCACCTCATCAAGCTTGGATACTGTGGTCGAGTTGATTTCCGCAGACGGAACGATCCTAGCCTTGTCGGATGATTCGTATCTCGAGGAAACACAGCCATCGACCCATCCGTTGTTCTCAAGCCTGTCTGGAAATAGCGTGAACCCGTTGCGCAAGGGTTCCTTAATTCAAGTACCAAGGACATCTTTGGGTGAAGCTCGTGACGATTACGGCACCAATCCAAAAGACGCAGGAATGAGAGTCTTGCTGCCGGGGCAAGCCAATCAAGCAACGTTGTATCACGTTCGCGTCCGCAGCAGCAATCAGGCACCTGGGCAAGCTGTTGGCACACCGGCGCTCAGCGACCCGGCTTCTGTTGGTAAAGGCTTGTCTCGCGGTTCGTACCAGTTGCAAATTCGGTTGAGCGAAGCTCAAGAGCTACCTGGTTCGTCGATTAGTTATGCTGACATTCGGTTCTCTACGACTGGGATCACGTTGTCGGGCGTTCCGAGACATTCGCCGTTGGTCGGCGAAACATCCGAAGTCCAAATTACCAACAACGATGTATTCGCCAATGCGCAGGAGCTAGGGAATATCGTACAATCCGACCGACAAACCATCTCGGTGTCAGGAACACTTAGCGGTGGTACGGACGTCGATTGGTTTGCATTTTCGATCGATTACCAATCGTTGATTAGTCCATTGGCAAAGTATTTGTCAACGGTATTCGACGTCGACTATGCCGACGGTATCGGACGTGCCGACATGTCGATGTACCTATTCGATTCCACTGGGCGACTCGTCCAGTTTGGGGAGAACAGCAACATACTTGATGACCGTGCGACGGCTGCACGGGGCGCCGACAATACGGATCTAGGGCGTGGAACGACTGGATCGTTGGATCCGTTTATTGGTTCCGTCGAATTGCGGGCTGGCCGCTATTTCCTCGCTTTGACCAATCGTACTCAAGTGCCATCGGTTATCGCGAATCGGCTCAATCGAACAGGTGCCCAGGACGATTCCGGAGTCCGCGTTCAGCCGGTCAACAGTGGTCGCTATATTGTTGAAGATCGCATCGGCAATGACCGCCGTGGCGCGGCTGCACAAGCGCCGATCACGCCTACTTTTCTTCCGCAGTCTTCGCGAGTGGAGTACACGCTTGGCAATGTGCCGCTATACCTGAACAGGGACGCAGGCCTTCAATCTGAAGTCTTTATCGGTAATTCGTTCACTGGTGTCCAATCCAATTTCGTGGGTAGCAATGCTGAGGATTTGCGAGACATTGCAATGCGTCCTAACGGCGATATCCGCAGTTTTCGCAGTCTTGAAACAGGAACTGGCGACGCAAACGCAGACTATATCAATGTTAATTCAGGTACAGGCGTGACCGGAATTGCCGGAAACTTTGGAATCGTAACCAATCGGCTCGTTACCACGGTTACCGCAGGAACACCACCTACTGCTACCGTAGTGCTGACCTTAGAGAACGTAGGAGTTGACGTTGAAGCCCTTACCTTTACTGATTTTCAAGGAGGAGAAACTGGATTCCTGGTCGCGAACCGGCAGGGAGGAATCGGTGCTCAATATTTGCGTAACATTCTCTATCGTTTTGATCCGAATACCGGAAGAGGTATTAGTTTTCCTGCGTTAGATGATGCCTTCAACATCGTGACTACGGGAACACCCGATCCGCCGGACATTATTCGCGGTGCTGGAACCAATATTACGGAACGAGGATTCATACGAACGGACCCGCCACCTCCTTCGCTTGGGACGCCGGATCCCTCGATTTCCACAACGATCGCAGTGACCGAAGCTACCGAAGTTCGCTCTTCGACGCGGTCCTTGGTTCGCGACGGTGATACGGTTACGCTAAAAGCTTTGCCCAATACCTTTGTAACGTTTGAATTCAATGCCGGTCCTGAACTACTACTCAATTTTGACCCGACCGCAAATCAGCCAAGGACGTTGAACAATGGAGATCGGTTCATTATTGACGGAATCAATTATCAAATCGAAACGGGGTCTGTATCTACAGTTCCGACCGGATTCCACACGGTATTCTACTCGCCATCCATGACAAACGAGCAGTTCGTGGAATCGCTTCGCCAAGCGGTGCCAGCAACCATTCAAGTTGGTTTTGATGGAACACGTGTCAACTTCGGCAAGGCGACCACGGGTTCGTTTGGAACGCTTGTCGCACGAGGGGTTGCAATCGACGTAGGCTCTACCGGAAACGTTGGAAGCGGACGAATCCCTGTCGATTTCTTGGCAGAAGACACTGCCGAGACGATAGCTGTTCGACTAGCTCAAACGATAACCGGCGCGGGATTTGCTGGACTTTCTGCCACTCCTGTTGGCAATTTGATACTGCTTGTTGGTGCTGAGGTTTCGGCAACCGTTGGCAGTTCCATAGCAGTTGGTGTAGCCCCTGGTGGCACGATTCGCGGGATCGCTGGAACAAGTGGGAATTTTGGATTTGGAGGAGAACTATACGCAGTCAGTGACCGGGGCGGATTGTACCGAGTTACGGCTGGTGAACTCGCAAGCAACCGGCCAGGTGCGATTGGTTCGTATGTCGCTAGTTCATACCAGTTGCTTGGAATTCAATTCAACGCATTAACATCCGGTCCAGACAACGTCGACGGTGGACGCTACGCGAACTTGCTTTTCGGAACCGACACCAATGGGACCGTATACGCGTTTAATACCAATGGTGAATTGCAGAATGTTTTCGCGAACGGCCAGTCGTCGGTGTCAACAGGTGTATTCGGATTGAATGGAATTGCATTCTCAAATCTTGACTACAATCTGTGGCATCAGACAGGGCAACGCGGCAATGACGCGGGTCACGGGATCAATACGCCGAACGATCTAAGCGATGTCGCGAATGCCGGCAATACCAGTTGGTACTTTGGGTTTGAGGATCCAGGCAACCGTTTCACTGGCAATCTCCACACCAATGCATCGTTCAATACGTTTAGTAATCCGCTTACCTTTCCGAGATTTGGGAACCAGGCACTCCAAAACACCTACAATTTCCCGGGGGGGGCGCTGGGTGTGCTCGAGAGTCAGCCGTTTTCACTAGCCGGAATGACGGTGCAAGACGTACCGACCTTGTACTTCAATTATTTCATGGAAAACGATGATGGGGCTTCATCGATCAATACATTGATGACGGACTCGTTCCGCGTTTATGGGGCTGACGATGCGGGTGTCTGGCATTTGTTAACCACCAACAACAGGGACTCGAGAGAGCTTGCAGTCGAAAAAACGACTAACAACGCACCGGGTGCTACAACTGCACCGGGCAGAGCATGGCGTCAAGGCAGAGTCGATTTAGCTGTCTTAGCTGGCAGCAAGGATGTTAGATTGCGGTTTGAGTTCAACACCGCTGGCAGTATGGGCTTCGGCACCCAGCGTGGTGGTGGATTGGAGATGCGTGTCGTTGCTGGCAGTCAATTGAGTGATGGCCAAACCTTTACGATTGGTGGACGGCAATTCGAAATTGAGATGGGATACACTTTGGTCGTTCCATCCGGTGCGAATGTGACCAACGGCGACGCGTTCAACGTGCTCGGGCTTGACTTCGTATTCTGGAACGGTACCGGCACAGCACCCGTGGGGAATGTCATTCCATTCAATTCCACAGATTCACCGGGAGTTTTAGCCCAATCGATTTTCGCGGTGATCAGCACTGCCGCTTATCCAAAACCAAACCAAACCGCAAATATAGTGGATCCCGCTGGCGGTTCGGATGTTCTCAATCGAGCACTCTCCATTGGAGTCACGGGCGGAGCGGTTCGGGTTACAGGAATAGGTGCGATTGGAGACAATCCGAACTTAATTAGTGCGTTTGATCGCGATATCGATCTATTCCGACTCAATTTGGAAGCGGGTTCGAATGTTGTTTTGATAGCTTCTGCAACTACGATACCTGGATCCTTGCTCGATCCGTATTTAAGGGTATTCGATGAAAGCGGTAGTGAAGTCGCATCCAACAATGATTTTGGTGGGACCCGCGATTCTAGAATCGCGTTTAGCGTTCCAAAGACGGGACGATACTTTCTCGGCGTTTCGGGGTCTGCCAACACTCGCTACAACCCCAACGTCGCCAACAGTGGTGCTAATGGTGGTTCACAAGGACAGTATGAACTAACGGTCGACGTGACTCCTCGCCTCAACTTTTCAGTGGTAGGTAATCGCATTCAAATGGACGGAGCGACTCAGGTGTCGTTGCCTGCCAATTCGCCCTTGAGCTTGATTGGTAAGGCGGGACTCAACGATGGCACAAATGTACCTGTGTACGTACTTCAAACCATGACTGAGGCAGAGGTTGCTATTCAGGTTTCGCAAACGATGGAAAGCGTCTTGGCAGGGGGTGTAGATACCTTTGAAACCTATGAGCAGCGGGGTGGGTTCATTGATATTACCGGTTTGACAGTCGGTACGGCTGGACCGTTTAGCGTTTCGACACGAAGGGTGGAAGATAGTTTTTCGGAATACGGCGTCGGGTTTTTGCCATCGGCCACCCGAGCTCAGAACAATGCATTCGAAGGGCTCTATTTAGATGACTTCATCATTGGGCTTGCAGAACGAGGTGAAACAGTAACGGGCGGTCGAGTCGATACGACGTTTGTCTCGGTTCCGTCGTCCGGAAGCGGAATTTTGGTCGGTCCATACCAACTTGAAATCCGTGGTGGCCAGGAGTACGGGCAACCGCTTTTGCCAAACCTAAACCCAAACAATTCGCTCGCTGAAATTCAGCTCACCCAGAGTTTTGAGCCGAACCAGCAGCAGTCCCGTTCCCAAACGATCCAATTCAACGGTTCGTCCCAGATTGCTGACGGTCAATCCATCGTATTGAATGATGGGATCAATTCGGTAACATTGGAATTCGATGACCTTTCGCTGCTGCCGAATTCTCCCTCGCGGGGCGTTCGGCCTGGCAATCTGCCAGTACCCTTCAACAGTGCGGCGAACGAATCCGCAAACGTCATCGCGTCGCGAGTTCGAGATATCATCAACTCTTCTACGGTGCAAAGTCTTCTCAACATTGCCGCGATCTCAGTCGATGGAAGCTTGATTGGGCAAAACACAAACGAGATTTCGCTTGTTGGAACGATCACGGTAACGCTGCCAAGCTCAATCGGCATTGCGCAGTCGTTGTTGCTAGATGGGGATCGAAACACGCAACGAGAGCAAGGTCAAATTACAATCGAAAATTCGCGTATTTCGAATTCGTCAGGGTTTGGAATCACATTGCAGGCCGATGCTCGGGACGCTGTATCCAACGCTCCGAATCCAGGCTCGGTTCGCAACACGATTACGCTCAATAACCAACGCTTGTTACCAGGTGCTGTCGTAGTCAATAATGAGCTGGTTGGGAATCGTGGCGGCGGTATCAATATTGTCGGCGATACGACTCCTGGAAATGTTCCTGCCGCCCCTGTTCCGTTCGCTCGAATAGTCAATAACACAATCCTTGGAGGAACGGTCACAACAGTCCTGCCGCCGCCAGCGGCGACGTTCGGAGATGACTACTACGGTTTGGGACTGATATCGTTTGCTGATTTCGTCAAGAGCGGAGACTACAATCCTCGCGCTGGCGGAGGGCCTGTGCCAATTGTAGGATTGCAAGATCCAACCAATGCACTTGGAGCACCGAACTACACCGGCATCGGCGAACCGATCGCAGGCCAAGGTGCAGTCTCGCTTGGTCGAGGTGGAAGCTTGGTGGTTCAATTCACGGACAACATTCTCACTGGATCGGACGACGCTCGGGCTGATCTTGCGGTATATGAAGTTGGATCACCAGAGCAGGTACGTGTAGAGGTTAGTGCCGACGGACTAGCCTACACTTCGGTAGGTGTCGCCTCATTTAACAATCGATACATCGATTTGGACGCATACGGCTTCAACTCGTTGAGTCAGCTTTACTTTGTGCGTTTGACTGACGTTGCGAACGAGGGAGCGCAGAGTGGCGATTCCGTAGGAGCTGACATCGACGCTGTGGGCGCGATTTCGAGTCGACCAGGGCAAATCTTTACACCGAGTGGGACTGGTATTCGCGTCGGTGAAAATGCAAGTCCGACGTTGATCAACAACATCGTAGCCAATCATGCCATAGGCGTTTTTGTTGATCCAACTAGCACCTCGGCGGTAATGGGCGCGACGCTTTACCAAAGCAATACGGCCAACTCAGGTGGGGCTGCTTC